>CBDTZI010000322.1:0-4724 GCA_965364865.1 uncultured bacterium
CAATATCTTCAACATTCGATGTTTCCGAGAACTCAATACGTTAATTTCGTCCACCTTTTCGTTAGCAATTGTCATTGGGTGCAAAATCCATTTCAACTTGTTTTGTTGTATAAGAGGGTTTTCTACGCTGCCTATGTCGATAGTGTGGCACTTTCTCTTGTTCTGTCTGTGGTGCAGGAACTCTCGTCAGGTAATCGTGTCTCACCCGGTCCATAAATTGAGTGCGTTCAGCTTCTGTGAGCTGTTGCCATGCAGTCCAGATAGAATCAACACCACTCGATTGCGTTCCAGTAATGGAAGAGTCCTGATGGTCGGTTACGCGATCGCCTTGCACTTGAGCACCCGCCTTTCGCCAATTCGTTGTTGAATCAGGTGGAAAGCCATGCCTGAGAAATACACGGCACGACTGCGCAACCCCCGCTTAAAACTGCGAGCTGATATGCCTACCAGCCACACTTGAAATTTTCGGGGTGTGGATTCACCTTGACATCGACGGTGTGTTTTATTACGGTGACTCATGACCAAATTTCCTTAACCGTCCGGTGATCGCCAAATGATCCGGGCGGTTATTTTTGTTAAATTCCTTGTAATGTTAATTCTCTATCGTGTTTATCAATCGCTGCACGACGAGATTTGACGGTTTGTGTTTCTGCGGTGGATGGGTCAGTACATTTCTGGGCAAACCGTTCAAGTGCTTCGACGCTTGTGTAGATTCGCCCGCCGAATTTTACTGTTTCCAGCGGATTGACCGCTCGCGATTTCCATCGCTGCAATGTCGTATAACATGGATTCCCCGGTAGTCGCTTGCTGGCTTCGTTAAAACTGATCAATTGTTCATTTTGCATGTCAATCATAATTCCACCTTTTCTGTTACGACTTCGGTTTTGTTGGCTTTTGTTTTCGTCGCCGTGATGTCTAGCGCCGACATTTCGGTAGCACGATCTAGCAGGACACACTCAACCGCTTCAGGATTAAACAGAATTCGTCGACCTGCACGTAGGACAGGAATGCGCCCCGCTTCAGCTTCGTCTTTGAGCCAGGTTGCGGGCAATTTGAGTTGCTTCGCCAAGCGATACAGGGTCGTAAGCCTTGTGGTATCCATATCTTAATTATGACATAGCCGGTGTGCGCAAAGTGTGGTTCGATTGGTGATTTACTGGTGATTATTTGGTGATTTTACTTTTTTTGGTGATTATCTGGTACAACTAGCTGATAAATGCCTTTCCCGTCGGATTGAATCATAGTCCCCCATGCAGGATGCGGTATGTCTTTCGTGCGGAAGGTGTGTGCAAGCCGGTAGCGGTTGTTTTCTGATCCGATCTCCTCGCGGATTGTCATGTCACTCAGGCCAAATCTGCCCTTTTCCCACTCTAACCACAATAATCTAATACACATGGCCTGGGTTTTATTGAATTTATAATCAGTTCCGTACCACCGAACAAAAGTGAAGTCGATCGATGCCTCACAATCTGGTGACACATCATTTTCAGGTAGCCCTTCTATTTCTTCCATTTCTTCTGGCCACATATCATTTAGGTTATTCTTCAACTCAGCGAAGTTTTCCGGTGTGTCCAGTGCTTCCAATTCATTTTCAAAATCTTTATAATTCTGCCATTTTTCACTGCGCTTCGGCCCTATCAAAGCCGTGATTATCGGGGTTAGATGGTCATCCTCTTTATAACGGTCTTTCATCGTCATCTGCGCCAATCGTCGTTTTTCTGTAAATTCGTGGCAATAGATTTTGAAGTATGATTCGTCGTGACGTGATTTGATTTTACCAGACAGCCAGCAAATCGCGTCGCGTAATGCCCTCGAAGTGTCATCCATCAATCCAAGTTCTAAGCGACTCGCTCGAACCATTGACTCGGCGTCACTGATTGCGTTGATGAAATCGAGCCTTAAGTGAGGTTTAACTTTTCCCGGCCTTGGAATGTCAACATCTTGCCATCTGACTTTACGGTTCTTCTTATCCGGAATAGTTGCCTGTTGATATAATCTTTTGTATTCATCAGCTATAGCCAGCCCGGTGTTAGTTCCATTGGCCTCAGCTTCTTTAGCTCTGCCGCGTAACCATATCCCCGTTTTCCGCTTTAATTCATCCGCAAAATCGGCCTTGAGTTTCTCGTCACATTCGTAGAGTTTACAAAGTAAGTCTGGTATGGTTTTCTGTTGAGTTGTTCTCATTTTGCATCACTTTCCATCGGGTCGCCTCGCCCGGATCGCGTCAGTGATGCCGAACACGTCCGAGTGAAGCGCTTGGCAGGAGCTACCCGCCTTCCCGACTAATTCGCTCTATCCAATTTTCATTACAATTTTTCGTGCTGCTTGTCTATCGTTTTCTGCATAGATTTCAGTTGTGAATGAGGACCGATGCCCCAGAATAATACGTGCGATTTCAATGCCGTGATCATGTCTCAATTTTGTTGCTGCCAAGTGTCGCAATTGGTGCGGGTGCCATTCGGGAACACCGGCTTGTGTACAAGCGTATTTAATCGCTTTGCGATAACTCGACGGAGTGTACTGTTCTCCGATCTTACGCAGTGTTACTCGCTTTTTTGTTTTTTGATTCTTGCGACGGTGTGTGCTGGCTTTTGCATACCTCTCCTGAGTTGCTTCGGCTGGGCTGAATAGAAAAGCCTCTGTGCTTCGTTGCAGAAACGGCTCAATGATTTGTTGTGCTCGCGGCCCCAGGTCGATCACCCGATCGTAGTCGTGATGCTCGGTCTTGTGCGACGATGGACGATACAACCAGACTTTTCCGGTCATATCGATATCACATGCACGCATAATTACGGTTTCACCGCTGCGCATCCCGGTCAACCGTTGAAGTTCAATGATCGCCCACACCGGCGATGTCACATGCTCCTTAATCGCGTCAACGTGTTCATCGGGCACAGGTCGAATAGGCTTGGTTTCGCGTGCTTCGCTACGACCTTTGCGCAGTCCCTTGACCTCTCGCAATCCATGAAGCACGCGGGGTTCAACAAGTTGCTGTTCTACACCCCACGAAAACATTCGTATGATTCGCTGCATAGTCTGATTGATGTGTAAGCGGCTGTAGGAGTATTTTTTCGTACCACGTTTGTATCCGTCTCTGATCATACGACCGCGTACCGCTTTCATCGCCAGAGGACCGAATTCTGATACGTACGCATCACGGTACATTTTCTTCAACCTCGATAGGGTTGCTTTGATCTTGGCGACCTCCTGAGTGTGTTCACCGTTCTTGACGTAGTAGGTTTGGGCGAATTTCCAGTATGAATTGATCAGCTCAAGAACTGGAATGTCAGAATTGTCATACGTGGGTAATCGTCGCCCGTTGGCCATCCATTCTGAAACCAGCCGGTCATACTCTCGTCGACTGGCTGCGGTCCCGTGTGGACCCAAGTAAAAATGCTTGCCGCAAAGGGTTACGGCGGCTTGACCCGTTGCTTTGTGTTTTCTGTACGCTGGATTATTGTGCGTTTTTGGCATCGTATGGCCTCCGTAAAGTTGTAGTATACAACTTTAGAGACACATTGCAAGGCATGTGAATACTTTGATGGTAACGATATAAAACACTATAATTACAGCGTTTCAAGTCACAGCCGACGGCGAGAATCGAACTCGCAACCCCAGCTTTACGAAAGCTGTGCTCTACCATTGAGCCACGTCGGCGGAAAATAACTTTAAGTAACAGCTAAAACAAGTAACGAACTAAACGCCACGTCACATAAGCCGGCGTCTGTAACCACTTGGGGGTGGTGAAACACACCCCCCTCAATCCTCCCTTGGTAAGGGGGGAAACTGATACGAGTAGATTCTTAATTCTCAACCCACATCATGTCAACCTCAGGCTATATTCTTGCCAGATCAGCTACGATGGATCAAACTCGTTCCTGCGCATATCGGCTGACCTTGTCATACGTCGTGGCCAAAAAACCGATCAACGGAAAACTACCCCGCTCAAAAGGTGATGGCCCCAGCTCACCCAGCAAGGCCAACGATCCCGAGGGCGCTTCAATAGGGATTTCCACCTCGTTCAATTCATTGCCCACATTCCAAAACCGATCAAGCTCCTCCTCCAGAGGAACAGACGTCGGATAGATGGTGGGAATCACCTTCAACGATGGCGGCATTACATCTTTTGGATTGTCGGGATGGTTCATTCATTAATCTCCTGCGACCGCATCGCGTGACAGCGTAAACAAACTGTGCAACTGATCCGTCGAAAGTTCCGTTAACCACTGTTCACCCGTACCGATGATATTGTCCGCGAGCTTTCTTTTTTCTTCCAACAAACTATCAATTTTCTCTTCCAGCGTACCGATACACACAAATTTGTGTACCTGGACCTGTTTATTCTGTCCGATGCGGTGGGCACGATCGGTCGCCTGGTCTTCGACCGCGGGATTCCACCAGCGATCAAAATGAAACACATGATTGGCTGCGGTTAAATTCAATCCAAAACCACCAGCCTTCAAGGACAACAGAAACAGCGGCACGTCTTTGTCGTAACTTTGAAATCGTTCGACCATCTGATCTCGCTTTACACGACTCGATCCGCCATGCAAAAACAACACATCCTTGCCAAACATTTCCTTTAGTATTTTCTGTAATATGTTCCCCATCTCACGAAACTGCGTGAAGATGAGTGCGCGATCCCCTTCGGCCAGAACTTCTTCGAGCATTTCCGTAAGACGGTTACATTTCCCGCTACGATCCATTAACGCAGAACCATCTTT
>CBDTZI010000323.1:0-4722 GCA_965364865.1 uncultured bacterium
GGATAAAATCAAACAGTTGAATCAGCGTTTCTCGCTCGACCTTAAACTCGATCAGGAAGGAATCGTACTCGACGCCGGCTGCGGGAGCGGTTCTTTGACGATCGCAGCCCACTTAAGCGGATATAACATCGTGGGCGTCGAACTGGCTCCCCCGTGCATCGAACTGGCAAATGAACTGGCATCGGCGGCGGGAATAACAGACCAGGTCATTTCAAAGCTGTTGGTTTGTCACGATGTAGCCGAGCTGCCCTTTCCGCCTGATCACTTTTCGTTGATCACTTCTCATCAGGTGATCGAACATGTTTCGGATCCTGCGATGGCATTAAAAGAATTTTATCGTTGCCTCAAACCTGGCGGGTTACTCTGGCTCGATGCGCCGGATTACCGATTTTGTTATGAACCGCATTACAACATTCCGTGGCTTCCCTACATGGATAAATCCAACGCCCCAGCCTGGCTGGAGGTGTTCGAAAAAACAACAGAGGGACTGGATGATTTTCATTACATCTCGCTGCCAGACATTTTGGCCCTTCTGAAACCATACAACCTGGAAATCATCACGGCCAAAACCACAACCCCGATCGAACAACAGCCGACCGAATTGAAATCTTTGATCGGTGAGGCCGCCGATTTTGAAAATAGTGCACTCGATCAGGAACAACTTCGCGAACTCGCCACCCGGGCCCGGAACAGCGGATATCGCCCCACCCCGACGTCGCTGCTCATCCTGGCCCGCAAACCGGTTTCATAATCAAGCCCGTACTGCGACAAATTTGTTTATAGAAATTTCGGATGATCTTCCGGCTCGGGCTTGGGTAAGCCCAGCGGGACGATTCGTTGCCCGATACGCACTTCATGAACGATTTTATTTAAAGGGTCCATCCGGCAGTGGGGTTCGCACTGATGAACATTTAATTGTTGAATGATCTCTTTTCTACGCTGACCTTGCCAGACATCCTTAAAGGAATGATGGTTTAAGTTGCCGAGAGAAAAATCTTTGGTTTTGTGGTTGCTACAAAGATACAAATCCATCTCCGCTTCCAACACCGCATTCGTTTGCTGCCCGGGACAATCATCGTAGTCTCGATCGTCTTCATGCGTAAACACCCCTGACATCTGATCGATCTTCGCATAGACCTTGAACTGATCATCCTCGAATTCCTTCGCCTCCAGCATCAAATCGCGTGCATTTTCAATAGACAGGGTATTTTCCAATTGATTTGGCTTGTCCGGAGCGATATACGCCGGTTTAATTTCGTAGTAATCCAGCCCGATCGACTTGGCCAGTCGCGCACCCTCCACGACATCTGGCGCGGAATAGCTAGCCAACACAAACTGACTTCCTAATGTCGGAAGCTTCTTCTTGCGCAAAGAAACCAACTTTTCAATATTCGCCACCACTTTTTCATAGTCCCCATTGGCATGCACGAGATCATGCACCGCCCGCGAAGCACCCGTCATGCTGAATCGAATAAAAGACAAATGATCGACCATCGCGCGAGCACTTTGATCCGTCAGGCACGAGCCGTTCGTATATATACCCATGTCCAGTCCCCGCTTAGCCATGCCCGTAATGATCTCATCGATCCGCTTATGAAGCGTCGGCTCACCTGAGCCCACCAGCGTCACCGACCGAAGACCCAGCTCACACATTTCATCCAACACTTCCATCAGACGTTCCACATTAATCTGCTCACGAACCACCTGCTTCGCATCGAACATGGATCGGGCTGCGTAACAAAAGGTGCAGTCATGATTGCAATAGTTGACCGTCCCGAGCTGCATGTGAACGGGGTAGGCCTCTTCCTGCTTGACCAACTTGTCAAGGTAATCGGGAAAATAAAATACTTTTTCAAATGAGAGTCGTTCAATTTTCGCTTCACCTACCTGCATGGCAATACTCCTCTTTATTTTCCACCTGTTTAACTGCGGTGATGGCTTCCTGATTCCGAAGGGACTGATAATAATCGGTTAACTTGTAAATTTGACGTCGAACATCGTAATCGTTGCGGGCCTGAATCATCTGCGCCAGATACGATTCCAGATCCAGATTACGAAATTGCTTTCCCCACTCCTGCGGTGATTCCTTTCGCACATCCACACGAATGTGATGTCGCTCCATCAACTCATTCAAAAAAGAACCCCCAGCTGGGATATGAACGATCGGCAGCAATGCGTCGATAAAATCAAACACCTTATTGCTCGCACACACCGACAATTTATCTGAAGTAAAGTTTTGCACGACGACGCCGGGCTCTACAAACTCGTTGTAGACGAACATCGCCAGATCGTATTGACTGAGTTCATCTATCAAATGATCCGGCGGCAACGGCTTATGCAAATGAAAATATCGAGTGGATTGTTCCAGCTCACGGTACGCACGAAAAGCGGATTCAAATTCTTCCCCGGTAGCCGTGCTCCAGGGATACAGATGAAAATGAATTTTTTGATCCGCCAGTGTCCGAGCCAACCAGTGCTTGGAACCATGAGCCGTAAAGGCTTTCCGATCACCAGAAGCGGAGTCCATATGACCGGCATAAACGGTATGAATTTCACCCTCGTCAAACGACGTGGACGCAGTGGCACGGTTCCAGCACCCATCCGGGAAATGCAATTGATTACGATAGGTGTAGTCAAACTGCTGCTCAAGAAAATTAACCTCTCGGCTTCGACTACAGATTCCGTCCGCTTGCTCGAGGCAATAACGCTCAATATTGATCTGCGTGGAAAAATCCGGGTGAGCCGCCATAAAGGCATCCGTGTACATGCCCGCGATGCAATCGTATGTATCGATCACGATCACGCCGGGCCGATGGCGAACAAACAACTCGGCTAATCGATAATCACTGTTCACCATGATGTGATACGCCATCGGCGAAAATTCGCAGGCGCGATGCAGCGCTTCCCATTCATGGTTGTAACGATGAATTTTGTCGAAATATAGATCGGCATCGAAGGGTATTGCTTTTCGGTGAAACAAGATGGGCTGCCAACCTGCGTGCTTTAAGGCGTACCCGATCTTGGCTTCGCGTGAACCCGGCCGATCGCTGATGATGACAACCTGCGAGGATTTGGCCGGTCGATTGATTTTCATGTTGCGAATACGTTGAAGCGCTTCTACACGATCATCGGATTTATCATAAGGGCCTCGGGGTAACCCTTCGTACAAACGTACGATCTCGATTTGTTTTTGCTCGATTTGATCACGCCAGAGTGACCGCGCTCGATTCGCCAGTTCGTCTTCCCAACGATCCGAGGAGAGTAAGATCAAATCGATCGCGTTGGGTTCCAGCTCTTCAGGCTTACACACAGGAATTCCGGCGACGGATGTTTCGGTAGCGTGATCGTCAAGAATGAAGTCGATGGGAAGTGGTGGCAGATCCGCGGTAACTTCAAGTAACCAACGCGTGTGTGCTCCCGCACCAAACACGCACATCTTGAAGTTCTCACCCAATCGATGATGGATCCTCTTCCATGTGCTGCGAATGTAAGGTGTCAAAAACAAATCCGCCATAATTTTTCAATCTTTCAATCAGACCAGCGCGCAACCCAGCTACAATAATGAGGCGTACTGTAGAGATATCGCCAAATCGACCGGGTTTTCGTGAAGGAATCGCCATAAACCCCCTTCACTCATAACGGGTGCCCCATTCACGCGAAGCATGGGTGGGAGACAGACAGAAGGCTTGAACGGATCACATTATTTTTTTACAAAAGACGTCGGTAAACGATATGCGGGGAAAAATTCGGTACCCAATTCACCACTCAGTTGATCGTAGCGTTTTCGATCGAACACCGCACGCCCGACAAAATAAGGAACCCGACCCGGCCCAAACCGCTGTTTGAATTCTCGCAGGCTTTCACTTCCGCCGCCGAGATGCAGTTTTTCCAGATTGGTCGCCGCTAGCGTAATCGACAATTCATGAATGAGATAGTTCATCGCACGGGCTTTTCGCCCGGCATCGCTGGAACAGGCTAAATAATAATAAGCGGTTAATCCGTCCAGCAACACTAACACGCTGGCAGCCGCTTCGTTTTCAATGGTGACCGTCGCGATTAACCAACGATCCGAAAGCGTTTCGCAAAGCTGATCAAAAAATGATCGTGGGAAATAATAAAACGAATTTGCCTGGTTTCTTTTCATCGTCAAGTTATACAGCGGCACAAACGCATCAAGTCCGACTGAATCGATCGGTCTTAGATCAAACGTATCACCATTTCGCTGGGCGACTTTGATATAACGATTCACATAACGCTTGAACGTCGAAACCATTTCGTTATGGTCGGTCAAATCCACCACGATATTCTCAGCGGATTGAATGATTTCCAACCCTTCCAGCTTCGCCCACCGTTTTGCATCTTCGTGAAACGGATGAAACCTCAAAAAGGCCGATACGATTCCACGCTCCATCGCCCAGGCCCGCGGCGCGGTACAGATCGAAGGACCAAGGACGAGCGGTGACGATACTCCATGCTTACATCCCGTTCGTGGAACCGATTCACGTTTTGCAAGACTGGTGGTACCTACTGCTGATCCCGCTGGCATTCGGAATCTCTGTGATCTACAAGGCGCTGCGCACTTCGCAGCTTCAACGCTACTGGCCCAACGTCCTGGTCATGACCGGACAGATCGTGGCTGCGATGATAGCCCTGGCCTTGATGTTGGTTG
This sequence comes from uncultured bacterium, assembly GCA_965364865.1. GTDB lineage: Bacteria > Planctomycetota > Phycisphaerae > UBA1845 > UBA1845 > CBDTZI01. Next base: position 4,670 of record CBDTZI010000323.1, read on the forward strand.
TCCTGGTCAAGATACTTGTTCCGTTGATCCCAGTTGAATAGCCGATCGCATCG
>CBDTZI010000324.1:0-4712 GCA_965364865.1 uncultured bacterium
CTGTTGTTCCCGCCGATGCAGATTCTACTGCAGGTCGATCCTGTTGACATTGCAGTGACGCACTCAGAGTCTGTCGTGCAGGCTTCAAAAGCGGGGGCCAGGGTGACGCCGGGATCAACGCACACGCCGCCAGAAGGACACTGGCTGTCTGTGATGCAACAGGATCCATCGCGACTTCCGCCATTGCAGACGGATCCGTTATTTCCATATCCACACGAATTGAGACTAATCTGATAGGCACGTAACGTTGGGTCGCCGTTCAGGTCCGGATCCCACCCTGAAATCATCAGCTCCAGGACGACGCGTTGACCACCACCCACGAGACGAATCTCCTGGCCAATAATTCCATGTTGGCCATCTGATTCAATGGGAACCCATCTGACTTCCGCCCCTTGCAATGTAGTAGAAATACAAAAAAGCAACAGCGCGAATACAGGTAACTTTCCGTAAGCGTATTTCATGATCTAATTCCTTTTTGATTCATTAATGCAGATAGAAAAAGCCCCTTCGGAAAGGAAGGTATCTTGTTCCGTGCTATCATTCCATTGATGGTTTATGGATAGATCTAATTGATCCAACCCGAATAGAGATGGTAGGGCGCATGGCGCGTCAAGATGACCACACCCATAGCCATAAATTCTACTGAAATCCATGCTTCTTCCCCTGCCCAGATGTCCGGATGATTGTGTATCCGACGATACAGCCGATATACCAGAATTTTGAGCTAAAGTCCAGATAATTTTTCAGAATCGTAGGTGAAAAACGAAGAACGAAAATAGCTGGGTACGTCATTGAGTACACACCCTTTTCAGACAGACTTCGATTAAGGACATGGAAGTGGGCATAGCGAAGCGGACGCGTAGTTATAACCGAAAAAAGCGTCAACCGTCGCAAGAACATCGGTAATGTTGGCTTTTTGGTCAGGTAAACATCCAAATTGATCCAGGGCATAGAGCTTGGGATTGACCAGCAAACCCAGGAAGCCGTCGACAGATCTTAGGATATCAAAAATGTCTGTCTTTTGATTGGGCGGTCCGGGTGTTCCATCCTCCGAAAAACTGGACGAATCTCCCATCATGTAAGTGGTGGTAACTTGGGCAGTAGACAAACTGGGGAACTGTTGGATGCCGCAATCCGCTCGGACTTCGTAGGTCGAATCCGGGACGATATCAAGACCGCCTACATAGACCGTCTCGCCCCATTCACTAAAGGTTAACCGTGCGGCATCAGCTAGGTCATCCACCAGGTAGGCGATGTTGTATTCGCCGTTGGGCATGCCAACATACGATTTTCTATCTGTGTTACATTCGGGATTAACCACCAACGCTACAGGCCAACCTGCGTCCGAAGGTTGGGGCGTGATCGCAAGGTATCTCGAACCCGCTGTTTCTACGAGTGGGGGTTCGCAGACACACTGGTTCACTTCATCGCAAGGGCCGCTGCAGGGATAGATCGGATTGATACATCCCAGAATCGAATCGCAAACTTCCGGACCATTACAGTAAATTTCATCGGTCGGACATAGGGCATCATCTGGTTCGATGGTGCACAACCCACCCTGGCATTCGTCCGTGGTGCAATCCACTCCGTCGTCGCATTGGTCATCAAACAGGCAGTCCACCGGGAAATTCGTTTGAATGTATTTTCCGATGTCCGCAACCCCTTGATTCAAACCCCCGTTGGCGGTCCAACTGGGCATGGGAGCCGCTGGCTGAGCAAATCGAATTTTGTGCATCAGTTCCCATGGATTGTGTACGGCAATGGTCCCCAGGTATTCCGGGTTTTCGTAGGTATTAAAATTGATCGACGTACCTTCCAGGCCATGACAGGTGACGCAAGAAGGGCTGCCTTGATTACGATAGTTGTTCAACCCGACAGCTTCATTGCCCATGAATTCCGTTGTGATTGGATCAATGAATAAATCTACATCAATCTTTCCTGACAGCACAAACGCAACCAGATCGTTGATGGCGGGATCGGCGATTACGGACCCGTAATCGTGTCCGTTCAAGATGCCCGGATTCCCTCCGTTGCTCGGTGGTTCTTTTAATAAAGCGAAGATTTCCGATACTTCCAAAGTGGTTTGGGTAATCCCTGCAAATCCTGTTCGATGCGAACCGCTGCTGTACGCGCCTGTCACGCCTTTATAGTCCCAACCATGACATTCCTTACATCGCCACGTGGCAGAACCCGTCCTGGTATTGCTGAGGGTGTCCGGTCGATAGGTCCAGAGAGGGTGATCGATTGTCGGAGCGTTTAAGGCGAGTTCAGCCCACCAGCGATCATATAGTCTGCCACCCTCGATAAAATCACCCACTGTTTCACATTCATCCGGAATACCGTTGTTGTTTCCGTCCGTACTGGTATGACAGGCAATATCGTCTGTATCATTTGTTTCATTGCCATTGCAATCGATGGTGAGCGGAGCCGGGTTACAACTGATATCCATCACGCCGCTTCCCTGAGCATTCAACGCACCGCCCACTCGAATCAAATAGGATTGACAGGCTTGCGTTGGAAAAGACAGGGATGATCCAATGCCGCATCCATCGTCATTGCAGTGAATCGCAGAGGATTGGGTGGGGCAGGTGCAATCATCGTATACCGCCAACCTCGTGTCAAACGTGCTGTTACATAAATCGATCGTGGTGGTACCGCTGCACGGCGCTGTATAGCAGAACCACAAATCCGATTCGATTTGCGTATCACCCGCAAAACCACAGGCGGACGTTTCCACCGGTCCGTCTGTGGTGGCGGTCGAATTATTGATTTGAAAAATACCATCCGAGATAGTGATTTTATTCGTACAGTCGTTGTTGGCTACGCCCGCTTCCAGGCCGCAATTTTCATCGCACCCATCACCCGGTGTGAGGTTGCCATCGTCGCATTGTTCGTTCCCTTCCAGCTTGTTGTTTCCACAGATGGCTGTGTCGGGAATGATTTTATAAATGGAACCGTTAAAACTTGCGATATACAGCTCACCGTTGGCGTCTTCACCAAAAGAGGTGATCGACGGGATGGGGCCACTGGGTGTAGCAAGCGTCTGCGTCCAGTCGGTGGCATCCATAATGTTGCCGTCTACGAAACGAAACGATTTGATCGATCCGGTACAAAAATCACTATAAAAATAATGGCCCAGTAAGTTTGGAAAAGCGCATCCTCGATAAACATATCCACCGGTGATCGAACAATCACCGGCGGACTGGTCATATTCAAAAATAGGCAGCGTTAATCCCGAATCGTCGCAGGTGCAACCAGTCAAACCGGTACACATCGATCCTTCCATGCACCGCCAACCATAATTTTCACCACCACTGCTGTGGGCCGATTGAAAATTAATTTCTTCGTAATCATCCTGACCCACATCCGCGATATATAAATCACCCGTTTCTCTATCGAAGCTGAAACGCCAGGGGTTTCTCAAACCCAGTGCCCAGATTTCATCCAGCGGCAAGGTTGAAAATACAAACGGATTATCGAAGGGGATATAATCGGGAGGGAGATCCACATCGAGACGCAACATTTTTCCCAGCAATGAACCCGTGTCCTGTGCACGGTTAAACACGTCCAGGACACCGCCCCCGTCACCCATACCCACATACAAATAGCCGTCCGGACCAAACTGCAATTGGCCACCGTTATGGTTAGAGGCATCCTGTTCAATGAATTTGATGACGACGGCGGAACTCGCTTCCGCGATAAACGGATTGCCAGAGACGCTGTATCGTGCGATGACCGTGTGATCATCCAGGTTTGTATAGTTCACATAAAAATAACCGTTTGATGCATAGTTTGGATGAAAAGCCATGCTAAACATTCCGCGTTCACCTGATGATGTCGTCATCGAAGAGAGGTCGAGAAACGGTGGGTCAATCACTTCATCGTTGAGTATGATTTTGATGCGGCCCGTCTGTTCTACAATAAAAAGTTTATCCGTATCACCCGGCGCGGCTGTAATAAAGACCGGTTTCGTAAATCCATCCGCCACCAACACGGTAATGGGTTGCGCTTCTTCACACTCATCGGGGATGTTATTTTGATTGCAATCCCAGCTGGTTTCCTCTGCAATATCCAGGCTGTCTGGTATGTCATTCAAATTGCAATCCTGGGCGTTGGTTATGGGGCCAATGGTCGTCGCTTGTACTGAATTGGGTGTACCCGGACGGAAGATCCCAAGCGTAGCCGTGGATGGTTGCGGGCGCGCGTTGGACTCAAAGTGAAAACTGTACATCGTTCCCCAGCGTAATGCATTGGCAAATTGCGAGAGGGCAAACTCCCGCGAAGACCAGGTAATGGAAACGGGCGTAGTGGCCAAACTCCAATCAGTCGTGTCGATCAATTCACCGCTGTGATAGTTCACGTCATGAAAACTGGGCAGTGAAATAAATTTGTCCGGGTCAATGGGTATCCTGAATGACTGAATCGCCCGATGCGAACTGATGTTTTGGAGCGCGTAATCATAAGCCCACCGGTCGTTTCCCATATCCGTAGCTTTCGCGCCGAGGATTACCAATCCTTCGTTGGGAATGGTGATTTCCGTGATCGTCACGTTGGGATCCGCATCCTTCCAGGCCAGGATCGCAGGCTGTTCTCGCTGCGTAGTACCCGTGACATCGACAATGAAATTTGATCCGAATCCTAAAACCGAAATCGGGCGATAGGATACGTTATTGTTCTGATTTCCCGCAGCCGCATCATCTGGGGATACATAA
>CBDTZI010000325.1:0-4670 GCA_965364865.1 uncultured bacterium
GGTATCGACCCTGGACAGACTCAGATAAGCGTTGGCCAGCATTTCCAGTGCTTTGGGTGAATGAGGCGCATCGACAACTATCGATTCGAGTTCGCTTAGCCACAATTCTTGTTGCCCGCGCCGGCCATGCAGGTTTGCCAGTAGGAATCGGGGTTTAAGATTCAACGCCAGTGCGTCCGCACGTTTGATCGCCCGTAAATCATTCACCGACAATCCCAGCTTACCTTGTGCGATGTAATGTTGTGCCCGCCGGTACTGGGCAGCATGGTCGCCGGGCCTTTTTGTCAGATATTCCGACAGTGAAGAGACCGCCCGATCGATGTGGCCTTGCCTCGCAAAAACTTCGCTTTCCCACATAAGGTGTCGAGGATCATCGGGGTACAATCGGTGGTATTCTTCCACGTCTCGCCGGGCTGAGTCGGCATCGTTGATATTTCGATCAAGGTTACACTTGATGCGCGTCAATAAAATTTGTTTCAATGGCCCCGAAGGATTCGCTCTTGCACTTTCAACCGCTTTGTCGAGCCAGGGTAATGCAGCCCGAGACTGATTCAATGTATTCAGATACAATTCAGCCAAACTGAGCAACAGTTCCTGCGTTTCTTCGTTTTTCACCGCGTCGAGCAACACATCCTCAGCCTGTTCCATCTCTTGCATATCGACGTGGTGAGTTGCGACTAATATTTTTGCGTTGGCTTGCTCCTGCGAAGTGGGACGTGACTGAGCGTAGCGATTTACGATTTTCAGCGATCGATCCGGACGGTGCGTACGGCGGTAGTACTGGCTGATGTCGAACACGACCGATTGATTATCGGGATTTTTCTCCAGGTACAGGTCGTAATAATGGTCCGCCTGCGATTGATTTTCAGTCTGTTCGTGCAATTGTGCTAGGCGACGAATGTTGTTGAGGTTGTCAGGATGATTTTCATGGATGGCGACTCTGCGTAGAATCGCATTTTCGGGATCCGCTTTTTCGTTTTGTAGCAGGAGTTGTTCGCGTACCCAGGAATCGTTCGGAATCAACTGTTCGCAGCGTTGCAAGCGACTTTGAAAATCGTCGTCATCGCCATTGAGCGAGGAGATCAGCGCCAGTCCTTTGTGTGCGATCCCTTCGTTGGGATTGGTTTGAATCGCCCGTTCAAAGGCGTCGGTCGCTTCGTCTCGACGACCCGTGCTCAATAAACACTGCCCCAGATGACTCAACGACCAGCTGTCGGTGGGCTGAATTTTAATGGCTTCGCGAAAGGCGATGATCGCCAGGTCAAATTCGCGCCGACCCATATGGTAATAGCCCAGGATCGATTTTCCGTTCGACCCATCGACATTATAAGTTTTCGCATCAACGCGAGCCTGGGTTAACGCCTGTTCATCATCGAGCTGCACCGCCAGTTGTATTTTTGATCTTAACAGAGCACGATGATGTGCGGTGAGTGTATTTTTGGCCAGCGGTGTATCCCCCGCGATCAAATGTTTCTGTGCTTCGTTGATGGCCTCCAATGCCCCTTGTGGATTTTGCGAGTGTGAATAATAGGCGATCAGGTCCAGGCTTCGTTTGTATCCATCCGGTTCGGATTGAATCACTTCGAGCATCGCGTCGTCACGCTGCGACTGAGAAAGATCGGTGCGTGTAAAGATTTCCAGTTTTTTCAGCACCCCATCGCTGGGTTTCTCTCGCATCGCCTGTTGAACAATACGGCGCGCCTCATCGTGACGATTTAGATTTGTAAGTTCCTTCACCAATGCACTGATCAGGCGAGTTTCGTCGCTATGGTTCTGCAGCGCATTTTTTAATACCTCGATCGCACCATTGGCGTTGCCGTCGAGCGATAGCTGTCGGGCCTCAAGAATGGCTCGCACAACGGCGTCGTCCGTTAAGTCCCCTGCCTGCTTGAGTTGACCACGACGTTCATAGATCGCCGCCTTAATTTGCAATGCTTCGGGGTGGGAGGGTTGCACCATCAAAATACTATCCACAATGCTCAGCGCTTGATCAAGCGCCCCGGTCTGAAACAGGGTCTGAGCATACACCGTCCAAAAAGCGATATCGACCGTCGGTAATCGTCGAGCCTGCTGTATCACTTCCTCCAACAGCTCACGCGCAGCGCCGCTTTCGTTCAGTCGCAGGTGGACTCGTGCCAGAATGATTTTGTTTTCCCAGTTGACCGCTTCAAACGATTTATAGCCCGCCTCCGCCGCTCGCAATTCTTTCAGGGCCTCACGAAATGCGCCGCGCGCGACCATGATGCGGCCTGCCTGGCTGGCGACACGGGGGTGGTTTGAAAATTCACCTCGTGCGTCGGTCACATATTGCTGCGATCGCTTCAGCCACCGTTGCTTCTCCTCCATATCACCCTCCGTAGCCCGCTGCAATGCATGGGTGATACACGCCTGAGATGCGTGAATCATCAGACTGAATGTGTGCATACGATGGCGCGAAGCGTCAATACCCTGTCGCGAAAGTCCCCGCTCCAGCCGCTCCTGACAGGCGTCGACCGCGTCTTCATATTGTTTGGCCGATTTATAAAGGACTGCCAGTTGAATGTATGATTCGTAACGATCCGGATCATTTTTTATATTTTGTCTGAGAATCGATTCCGCCTCATCCAAGAGGGCGTCGATGTTGTCGGCTTCGTCGCGCACGGCGATCGCCCATTTTTGCGAGACGAATATGGCATAGTTCAACCTTGCGTCATACAACGATTCAGGATCGTTTTCAGCCAACGTCAAACTCTCCTTGAAATTCACTTCGGCTTCGTCGAATTGCCTGTCCAACGCGAGATATTGGGCATAGGCCAATCGAACTTTGGATGCTTTTGCACCGGGCGACTGGTGTTGTTGAATCAATTGTTGCAGCTGTTGCATCCCGACTTCCTGTTGGTCGTTGCGAATGTACTCGGTCGCCAACTCGATCGCATAGTCCACCTCATCCGGTGCCAGCTCGGTCGCGTGATGTAGTGCTTCCATGCCTTGTGTCAAGTAGGTGGCGTCCTGGTTTTTGAGATGAATCATCGCCAATCCCAAAGTACGATGGGCCAACGCCAGCTGCGACGTTGTTTTTTCCGCATCCACCTCAATAAGTGTGTTGGCGGCTTCACGCAGCCGTTCCCATTGATTTAGATTCCCACTTTGATTGGAAAGTTGATACAAGAGCCCGACCAACTTCATGTGCGCTTCGATCAGATCGGGTTGGTTAATCAAAGCTTGCTGCCAGGTGCCCAGCGCATTTCGCACTTCACCTTCGTTCAGCAGCATCTCACCCATCTGCACCAGATGGGCTGCGTCCTGACTGCGCGTATACGCCTCACGATAAAACAGAGCCGCCTGCGGCCATTGCTGCTGGTTGGCTGCGTTTTTGGCCAGATCAACGAAATACTTGGGATCACGTTTCTGTAACTGACTGAGCATGATCACCGCCAACACGAGCATCAAAGCAAACGTGCAGAGTGATAATACGATCACCAGATTTTTATTGAGTTTCTTATTCGCCATCGAATTATTTCCACATAGTTCATGGTTTGAGTATGTTTATGGGTTCGCCGCTTTTTCTTCCGCCGCTTCAAAGTCAGGCCAGTGGTCACGCATGAGCAAGGGCAGCGCATAATCAAAAACTTTTTTCGATCCTTCGATCGATTGTTCGCGGGTCGCACCGAGAAAACTGACTTCGACTTTACTGAAATAGGCGTGCGTATCTGTAAGATCATTGATGAGTAGCCGCACGCCCGTTCGCGTGTTCACGTATTTTCCGTTGCATTGAAAAGTATAAACCACCGACACCGATTCGTTATCGAATATAGCTGTTTTGACAAACGTGCAGATACGAATGGGCAATTGCGTATCACCCCTCGACAGCCTGCGGACGTCGATTTCTTTATTCTCGTGTGGCTGACCCGGGCTATACCCCGCTCCGAGATAACAGACATCCGGCGTGTGCGGAACCAGATTACTGCCTCCGGTGTAATAGGTCACAAACAAGATGACGTGTTTCAGTGGGTCACCCGGTTTCAAATCCGTATCTTCCAGCGTCCAGCTGATGTAATCCTTCGTGCCCAGCGCTTCGATGACGACCGGTTCGAGCGTATTGCGACTGATCAATCGATAGGGCCCCAACGCACCCTCATCCATCAGGTGAAGTGGTTTTTTCAGCGGTAACGCCTCTTTACGTTGCTTCAATTTCATCCACGACGCCACCGGGCCCGTGAGAATAGCGGCGATACCCAAAATGACCACAGCCGTGATGAACGGCGTGGTGATCAATGAGGCCCCATGATTTTTTGATGATTGATTCATCGTAAGTCGTTATGTATCAAAAGGTTACGACATTTTTCGTCGGTTACGCCTGATGGAGCCGATCTCGCTATCACGTCTTTAGATATCTTACATCCGTACCCGTGAATCGGCTCTATGATTGAGGCAAGTTGACTCTCATCGCTGAATTCTCAGTCGGGTAAGACACGAAAACTTTTTCATTTGGTGAAAACATTGCGATTCACTCCAAAAAACATGTTTATCAATACATCTGTACGCGATTCTCACACTTTGGGTTTAGCCTGTTCACAGGGTGTCCGATAATCGCATTATAGCCGCTTTGTGTTCGTCCGTTCCACCGGCACGCTTTGTGGCGTGAATGGTTGCATGAGCGGGCGGCTGAATATCAGCATCACGGTGACGCT
>CBDTZI010000326.1:0-4652 GCA_965364865.1 uncultured bacterium
GATCAAGTGACAACTGCTGTCACAGGTTGAACCGTCTGGGGGATCACATTCCTCGCCCGCTGTGATGTTGACCAGGTTATCTCCACACGTCACCGCGGTACAATCGCTGTTACATGTAGCCGATTCGCCACCCGTATCACAAGCTTCACTTCCTTCTACTTCGCCGTTTCCGCAAATGGGATTTCCACCACCGCCGGTGATTCTGGGACAGCCAAAACGGTCCACTATGGTGTCGTTTGGTGTATTGGGACAATTATCGTTAATGTTGTTCACGCCGTCGCTGTCTGCATCCAGCTGCAAACCAGAACAGCCATTACTGTCTACGGATTCACCCGATGGAGTGTCGGAACACAAGTCATCGGTATCACTTACACCATCACTATCGCTGTCGATATTCAGTTGTGCAGCTGAGCAACCGTCACTGTTGACGATTTCACCCGCCGGTGTGTTGAGACATAGATCATCCGCGTCGAACACTCCGTCATCGTCGCCGTCCGTATTCAACTGCGCAACAGAACACCCCTCGCTGTTTACGGTTTCATTCGCGGGTGTACCCGGGCACTGATCATCGTCATCGATTACGCCATCCGCGTCGGTATCTATATTTTGACCCGGCGGTGGATCAACGCTCGGACACCCGGTACTCAAAAGCGTGAGCGTCAAACAGCAAGCAAACGTCAACACCCAGCTCATTCGTTTCATCATTTCATTTCTCACGTGTCAGTTTCCCCCAAAGACATTTCTACTACAATATGGTCAGGCTCTATCCCCCTTCAGCGCGTATTCCAGCCGTCAGAGCCGAACATTCGATGCAAACTTTATGCTCATACCAAGGGTTAAGGCAAGGGTCGGTAGTGTATAGAAAGGAGATATCGGACGCAAATTCGAGTATTTTCCGTGAATACCATCCGGTAACTCCATTTGATACGGACTTGAAACCCTTTGCTGATCCCCCTAGGCTACGCAGTTTCGATTGGTCGGGCAGTACGTCCGGCTTCAAATGTTCCACTCTTATTGAAAGGGTCATTCTTATGACCGATTCACACCGCGTCGGCATCGGATACGATATTCACCGCCTGGTCGAGGGACGCAGGTTGATCGTGGGTGGTATCGAGATCGAACATTCCAAGGGACTGATCGGACACAGCGACGCCGATGTGGTGTTGCACGCGGTGACCGATGCGTTACTCGGAGCGGCGGGCTTACCCGACATCGGCGATCTTTTTCCCGATACCGACCCGGCCTATAAGGATGTGGACAGTAGCGTCCTTTTAAAAGATGCGATGGAACGCGTTCACGCTCAGGGATATGTCGCCGGTAATCTGGACGTGATCGTTCATGCGGAAGCGCCCAAACTTTCACCCTACAAACGACGTATGGGTGAATCGATCGCAGAGTTGGTCGGTATTTCATCGGATAACGTAAGTGTCAAAGCCAAGACCAACGAAGGCATGGGACCGCTGGGATACGAAGACGCCATCGCTTGCACGGCTATTGCGTTGATCGTGGAAAAGACATCCTGAGCCGCGGGCTTTAGCCCGCGCGGACTTGGGTATATATTCAATATTGAAATTTTTTCTTTTAAAAAAACAGGTTACAACATTATGAGTCTCGTCGTTTACAACACACTGACAAGAAAAAAAGAACCGTTCATCCCCGTTACGCCCGGCAAGGTCGGCATCTATCTGTGCGGACCCACGGTGTACAAGCCGAGCCATGTGGGCCACGCGGTCGGTCCCGTCATCTTCGATGCCATCAAACGATACCTTGTCTTCAGCGGGTACGAAGTCAAATGGGTGGTCAACATCACCGACGTGGATGACAAACTCATTATCGAAGCGAAAAACCAGAACACGTCTACGTTTGAATTGGCTGAGCGCATCACAGCCGACTATCTCAAAGCGATGAAATTGTTGCATGTTGATGGCGTCGACATCATGCCTAAAGCCTCTGAGCACATCGGCGACATCATCGAGATCATTCAAAAACTGGTTGATCGCGATATCGCCTATCCGTCCAACGGCGACGTCTATTTCGACGTCACCAAAGACGACGACTACGGCAAACTTTCCAACCGCAGCATCGAAGATCAGGAAGGTCAGCGTACGTTGCAAAGTGGGGACAAGAGAAATCCCGCTGATTTTGCTTTGTGGAAAGCCGCCAAGGACGACGACCCGGAGGAAGTTAAGTTTGATTCTCCGTGGGGCAAGGGTCGACCGGGCTGGCACATTGAGTGTTCGGCGATGGCCCGTTGTTATCTGGGCGATACGTTTGACATTCACGGCGGCGGGATCGATCTGATCTTTCCGCATCACGAAAACGAAATCGCACAGTCCGAATCCGCGACCGAAAAAACATTCTCGAAAATCTGGATGCATCATGGCCTGACCAAGGTGAACACGAAAAAGATTTCCAAATCTGACGCCGATCCGGAAATGCAGGCGGCGCTTGCGAAAATGACGCTGCACAATCTTTTGGACGAATATCCACCGGAACTGATTCGCTTTTTTATTCTTTCCACACAATACCGCCGCCCGATCGAATACTCCGATGCGGAAATCAACAGCAAGCGTAAGGGGCTTGATTCGTTTTATCGATTGTTTGAACGCGTGCAGCGTATGACAGGCGAAACACCTTACGACGACGTACCAGTGCTTTCGCACAATCCCGAGCCGCATGCAAAATTAAATCCCGACTTGTCGGGAGCTTGCGCGGCCATTCACAACGAATCACTTGCGACGGTCTACGAAGAACAGTTTACCAAATTCAAACAGGCCATGGACGACGACTTCAACACCGCCGGCGCCATCGCCGCCATGTTTGATTACGCCACAGCTGTCAACCGTTTTATCGAACAGGAAAAAATCGAAACCACTCCCGAGTCGCTATCTGAGCCGCATGCAAAATTAAATCCCGACTTGTCGGGAGCTTGCGCGGACTCTCGAAAAGATGTACTCCACGCCACGCGAACACTTGTAGCGATGTCCCGTTTGCTTGGACTCTTTATCGATCCGCAGGAAAAAAAATCTGCCGGTGACGATGGGTTGACGGACAAGGTCATGCAGATTCTGATTCAGGTCCGTGCGCAGGTGCGCAAAAAGAAAGACTTTGAAACAGCTGATCTGATTCGAGATCTGCTGACCGCCGAAAAAATCACGCTCGAAGACCGACCCGACGGCACCCTCTGGCGGGTGGATTAAATTTTTTCTTCGATTTGCGTCAGCGAAGTAACTCTAAACTTGGCTTCGCCTTCCACGGGTGGTTCGACGTCTTTGTACACGCCGTCGGGGTGAGTAATTTGAATCGTCAACCAGCCGAGTTGGTTGGGAGCCACGAAATCCTTCCCGGCGTTATCGCCCACATAGACACATTCCTTGTGTTTGAGCTTGAGCTTCTCAGCCATGTATTCAAACGCTTTGGGGTGAGGCTTGGAAAACTCTTTACCAAACTCCTCGGTTAAAATTATCGTGTCCATCTTGGCTCGCAGCTCCAACGCCTCCACCTTGGCCGCCTGCATCATCACCGGCCCGTCGGTAATCAAACCGAGCTTGTATTTTTCGCGAAGTTTCGCCAGTAGCGAATCCACTTCCGGCGATAACGATATATTCGGTAGATGAAATCGATACGTCTTGATCATGGCGCCGATGGTGTCTTCGGTGACCACCCGTCCGCGCTCATCCAACAGTATATTAAAAATCCGGCGACGTTGTTCGCTGTCGAAAAAAAGTTTGCGCATTTTTTCGGAGGATTCTTCCCACGGGCCGAGCAGGTCTTCGTGGGCCTTAGCTACCGCGTTAAAACCACTGAAAACGTAGTCACGCTCCGCGTGTAGCGTGTCGTCCAGATCAAAAATGATTGCTTTGATGTTAGGCATAAAAAATTACTCTTTTTGTGTATCGATGTTTGTGAAACACTGGCGGACAAGCCGCCAGTGGTACCCGAATTCTATTTTCTACAACTTACACTTTTTCGTCGCGCCGGATAGAAACACCGACTCATCATAACGCAGCATAGCTACGTCGTCACGAAAGCCGCCCATTGTGATGCGCGGTTTTTGACCCAGCTGCTCCATCAAAATCCATTTGGGAAAATCCGCTCCCGCTTCGATCGCCAGCGGTGCCCCGCCGCCAAATCGCGGATTGATCTCAATCGTACAGATACGTCCGGATTCACTCACCATACACTGAACCGTGACAACACCACGACATTCACCGAGTGATCGGGCCACCTTCGCACCCGTCTCCATGATGTCGCGATCTTTGACGATCAGGGCTTTGCTGACTTCACCGGTGCGTACTTCCATTCGTTTTCGCGGCACCACGCAACGAGGTTCACCGTCAAAACCGGTGTACACGTCCATGGTGTGTTCCGTTCCCTCAACAAATTCCTGCACAATTGGATCGTTCACCCGTCGGCCCAGAGTATACAGTTCTTCTTTGGTATGAATGATGTAGTTGCCCATCGCGGCACTACCCTCGCGTGGCTTCATGAAGTAGGGAAAAGAAAGTCGCCTCTGTTTAATCATCTCGGACCACGCCCAGGTCTGCGGCGTATCGATGGCCTGCGCGAACCGTGCCGCCGCCGCACTGCGCTTCGCGGCCAACACCCTGCATCACTCGCAAAGCGCACTCGGAGCCTCGTTAGATCGGAAG
>CBDTZI010000327.1:0-4647 GCA_965364865.1 uncultured bacterium
CTATTTGGTACTAATTGATTTATCGGTAGTAGCAGAGATGGTCTGAACTATATCCGTTAGATTGCATCGCAATATCGGACGTTCAATAATATCGCGAAAGTGTCCGCTGTCGAAGTGAATATATCAGTCTTATTAACCCGTAAACAACGTGGTGGAATCGACGATGCATAAGGGGTTCCCGTCGGGGTCTTTGGCATAAAAACAGCGTTCACCCCACGGACGGGTTTCGATCGCTGTCTCTATCCAGGAACAACCGGCTTGTTTCGCCTGATCAAAAGCTAATTCCAGATTGTCTACGGAGAGGTAAATATGATCGGGATTGGGTGTCGCTTCGTACCCGTCACCATCAGCTGTCGGATCAAAACAAGCCAGGATCGTTCCGCCGCAGTCGAAATAATGTCGCCCGGGTGAAACTCTCATTCCGGACATGCCTAGCAACTGAGAATAGAAAGTAGCTGCGAGTTCAATATCCTTCACTGGAACAATCACACGATATAATTTTACGTTCATTAGATGCCCGCCGAAATGACCCGTCCCCCACCCACGCTTCGCATAAATGGGGCACCCAGTCTTTAGTTTCTAGAACTTACATCTCCGGTTCCAGGTCCACGCCGAGGCCGTCCGCGATCCGATTGATATAATTAAAAAAGCTGATCACCTGTACGGCGTCGTTAATCGCCCGATCCGATAGACCCGCGTGACGAAGTTTTTTGACATCATCCTCAGTCATCTCACCAGGCGTTTTGGTCAACTTATAAGCATAATCGCACAACGCACGATCCACGTCGCTCAATTTCGCCCGCGTATAATCCGTTTTGATTTTGCCAACCCACTCGTCATCGTCGACCTCAGCCCGGAGATCCATTGCGTGTGCCAGCGTTCAGTAATGGCAATCGTTGACTTTGGAAACCACCACCGCGAGCATTTCACGTTGCGCTCGGGTCAAGGGCGAATCACCCAGTGATGCAGCCTGGTACAGCTGCATACTCGCTTGCAGTGAGTCGGGGTTGTTGCTTTGAACTCTGAGAATATTAAAAATACGGCCCGCGCGTTTCTTCGCCGCGCCATATATTCGGGCTAATTTACCCTTGGCCTGCGCCTCATCGATCAGTGTAATCCACGCCATATTCGATTCGTCCTTATCGATAATTTTGAACTAGAAGTTTCAAACGCATGGGATTTTATGTGTCAACAACCATTCGTATCGCCGCGCAAGCTAAAGCATGCGGCTCAGTTTATTGACTCTCTAATGAAAATTTAATCGTGTACCGTTATCGTCGAATGTTTTTCGATCAGGTATGTATAGATCGACTCAACATCTACGTTGTGCATACGAATACATCCGAGTGATTGACTTTGACCGATGCTTTCGGGTTCGTTCGTACCATGGACCCCATAACGCAACTGACCCATCGCTTCACCCGCGATCCCCTGCAATCCGATCCATCGTTCTCCCAGCGGATTTTCGGGATCATCCGCTGCGATGATCTGTCCGCCACGCGGTGGATAGTAAGTGGGATTCATCAGCTTGGTGGTGACGCGCCACTGACCTTTGGGTGTGCTGCTGTCCTGACCCAACCCAACAGGAAACTGTTTGACATACGTCGACCCAAGATAGACGCCGAGCGTATAAGATTTCGTATCCACATCCGCCGTAAACGGACCATTGATCACCTTGATAGACTGCCCCGCTCGAATGCGGTTGGGATCCGTTATGTTGTTAATTGAGGCGATCAATTCGGGTGAAATTTTATTGGCTTTGGCCACTTTACCGAGCGTGTCGCCGGTCTTGATAATGTAACGAAACACAAATGGATCGTTGGGAAAAATGCGCGGCGAAAAAATGGTGAGCAGCCCAATACGTGAAAGCTCCGCGCGAAGCAGCGTCACTTCTGCCTCCGGCAAATCAGCCGTCAACGCTTCGCTGAAATAAGTACGCGCGGAAACCGGGTCATCCTGGGTCAACGCCTGTTTGCCCGCCTCAATCAGCTTACGCGCTCGGGCAACCGTAACGGTGTCATCCTCCGCGGGATTCATCGTAGTCTTTGGTGGATCACCCTTTTCGGTCACGTCTGGTTGGGAGGAAGTCGTAGACGCACTCTGTGGCCGATTCGTCGTCAACTGCGGCATCGTAGACTGCCCTTGAACCAGGTCGGTTATCGCCGGCAACGGCTGTCGCGGGTAAAGCCACCACACCGCCACCAACAACGCAGGTAAGATTACAACAGCGGGCGTCAGATTTCGTCTTCGTCGCCTGCGTAGCCTTTTTCCGGCCATGATATCTCTCTCCCTGAGTTTAGGGATCAACGAACGCTTTTCTCAGCCCCGCGCTGAAAAAGAAGTACCTCCATGTACTTTGCCGAAAATCCAATGGGTCAGGACAAAAGAATACGGGACCGTGTAAATTTCGCAAGGTTTTCGACACAAAATCCGGTCAAGTTACAAAAACCAACGTAAACAATTCACATGACTGCAAGACTGTACATCCACTGAAATCGCAGTGCGAATCGATGAACATTATTTGTGATTATTTTTACACCTATGTG
The DNA here is from genome assembly GCA_965364865.1 of uncultured bacterium. Classification (GTDB taxonomy): domain Bacteria; phylum Planctomycetota; class Phycisphaerae; order UBA1845; family UBA1845; genus CBDTZI01. The sequence continues at coordinate 2,547 of CBDTZI010000327.1, forward strand.
AGGACGTGGATATTACGCAAGTGAGCAAAATCAGATAGAGTAGAAACATGATTTATTGCGGCTTGAGGATCGTCGACGGCGGTTGTCTAATCCGAGTATGAACCGATGGAGGCGATCCATAGAAAAGCGTGGACCGAAAAAATTTTGTGGTAGAATAATACGGGGATGGACACGGTCCCAAGCCATGTATAACTCCATCCCACTCAACCAATTATTCAAGGAAATGAGTAACTAAAAATATGGCTCAACAGCAATGGCAGGTCCAGCCCGTAACGGGTGTTTGTAGCGTTAGCGGAAAAAAACTCGAAGAAGGTGAAGAGTTTTACACCGTATTGTTTGAAGACGGCGAATCTTTTAGACGTGCGGACTGCTGCGTCGATTCGTGGGATGGTCCGCCGGAGGGATCGTATTGTTTTTTCAAGACCCGCGTTCCGGTCAAAGAGAAACGAAAAAAACTGCTCGTCGATAACGATCTGTTGGTCAATTTTTTCACTCGCCTGGCGGATGAAACCGAACTGGTGCGTGTACAATTTCGATTTGTGCTGGCGTTGATTCTGATGCGCAAACGCATTTTGCGATACGACGAAACGAAGAAGGAAAACGGTGAAGAGATATGGGAGATGACGCTCGTCTCTGAACAGGCCGCCCATCGCGTGGTGAACCCCCGACTCACCGACGATCAGATCGAAGGGGTCAGTACTCAACTTACAGCCATTCTGCATGGCGATATGGGTGATTGGTCCGAACCGCAGAATGAACCACAGGAACCGGCGACGAATGAAACATCGTCAGCGGATGCCGGGGAATCATAACCATCATGACTCGATACAAACGCCTCATCCTTATGGCCTGTGTTGTGTGTATTTCGATTTCGATTGTCGGGTGTAAAACAGTAGAACAACCGCGCATCATTCTCGACCCGATATCAAAGCATGAAGCGATCGACATCATCAACAACAATCTCGCTAAACTCAACGCAGCGGTTCGCGCGACCGGCTCGGTCGATTGCACATTCACTCAGGAAAACGGTAAAGAACGTCGCGTCAGTCTCGACGGCATTTTGTTTTTTCTTGCCCCTTCTTATTTACGATTGGATTTGAAAAAGTTTGGCGATCGTCAAATGCTTATCGGTTCAAATGAAGAACATTTCTGGTATTACAGCAAAGAAAAGGATGAGACGTTTTGCGGACGACATGGTGTACCGGAGGATTGGCCGGAAAATATCCCGATCCACCCTGATCAACTCATCGACGCGATCGGCTTTTCCCCGATCCAACAAAACCACAATACAGGCTCCGCTTACCATATGATGCACCGTGTCAGCGAAGATCATCAGGAACTTCTGCTGACTTATTTTGACGATGAGAGTGTTCCGCATATCGATAGAGAATACTGGCTTGACCGGGCTTCGCCGCGCCTTTTGCGACGGGTGATATTCCGCAACATCGCAGGCGGAATAGATATGAGCTCCGAGTTGAGCGACTACAAACGACTGTCGGAAAACGGGCCCTGGCTTCCACGATCAATATCCGCCAATTGGCCCGTCTCTAAAGCCAAACTACATCTAAAAGTGAATCGCTGGAAACTCATCCCCCAGATTCGTCCAGACGGCCCGCAGTTCGCCTCCCCCAAAACCTGCATCCCATAACGGTCCCACCTAGCCGATAATAAATATTTTTTGTGAATCCACATTGTGACGGCGTGCCTCCCATAACCTGCAAAGACCCTTAATTCCATGCATCACACAACCATTCAACCACAGATTAACGGGCGGTCCATAAGTACTCGCTTGAAAACGTATTGCACGCATCATCCTGATTCATCCTTGAGCCTATTTCGTCAAAGTCCACCGTTTATTCGTCGATAGATGACCGTCCAGGCAATCGCCCGGCGACGTTGGTCCGCCCCAAACGCTGTAGAAGTGTTAGCAAGTCACACGATGACTTAATCTCACGCGGACATGGGATTTTGCTCATCAAAGGTTGGGTAGAAAAACTCTTACTCAACCACAACCAACCAATTTACATTGAATACTCAAATAAATTCTATCGTCAATCTTGCGCATCTCAACGACCCTCTCGTCCTTCGCAGCGAGCCGCCG
>CBDTZI010000328.1:0-4618 GCA_965364865.1 uncultured bacterium
ATCACTCAGCCGGGCGTGTAAAATATCGATCACAATCTGATACTGCACGTTCACCTGAACGAGTGTCAGCGTATCACCGGGTTGATCCTGTGCTTTTTCTTTTGCGTACGATAACGCGGTGATGGAAGATGACAAAGCCAAGTCCCATTTTTTCACAATAGACGCTGATCTCGACAAGTGTGAAACGTATCGAATTGAACGGTGTCGGTCCAGATCGACCGCATCCTGCGCCAGACGAATCGATCCTGCAAAGTCGCCCATACGATAAGCGCAACGAGACAATCCAAACTTTACGTCCGGATCACTTCCCTGAAGCGCAGCCGCTTTTTCGTAGTTGGTTTTGGCCAATCGTGGAAATGCCTCGACAAACAGGTCGCCGAGAAATCGATAGGCTCGCCACTCGTTTCGACCCTCACGGGTACGAATGAAGATTTGCATCTGATCAATGGCGTCGTGCCGACGGCCCACCAACGCGAAAGAACGTGCGATCAAATAAGACAACCAGGGATGGGATGGTTCTTGCTGTTGAATCAGGGTTATCGATTCATTAACTTTTTCCGCTTCCTCCGCATCCACAACCGAACGACCCTGCTGATCCCATTGATCGATCTTCGATAAAGTATCCGCCAGTACGTCCTCGACGGAAATGGGTATGACTGATTCTGATGGAGTTGGCTGCGATGTTTGAGCTGTGACGATCGACGAGAGTAAAAATCCCATGCCACCCATTTGCAAAAAAACCTGAAATGATATCTTTCGATGCATCACACATTCTCCATCCGTGAATCTTCAATATAGGTTACGTCTACGATAAGGGCAATCCGGACAAAAAGGATCAGGGAGCTGCGTGTTGTGGATTCGCGAAGGGCGGACATGTCCGATAGAGCAAGCTCTATTTTACTGTAGCGGTCTGGCACTGGCTTTTTCCTAATGATACAGACGAAAGGACAACACGCCTTAGCCGAAAAGATTAACCTTCAAATGAAATGCTTTGGTGTTGATTGGTTTGATTCTCATCTGTAGCTTCAAGACCGGCAGACATTGAGTTCGCGGTGACACTTTCATTCGCTTCAAACCGATCACCCCCGTCGGCTTCGCGAACGGAATTGACTTTATCCACCAGCATCTGCCAGGTTTCACGCTCGATCTGTAACACTTTCAAAGCGTCATCAATTTCGGTCACGCTGTGTTGAATGTTGGCGTCCAATAGTTTTTTATAGATAAACATGTAAATCGAGCCCATGCGTTCGCACAGCTCGCGATTGACGTCGTAGTTCAGCCCGTTCAACATCTCGAGCATGATATTTTGTGCACGGGTCAATCGGTCATAGGCGTTTTCGTGCTCCTTCTTTTCGATGGCGTCGCGGCCCTGCATCGCAAAGCGAATCGCCCCGTCGTAGAGCATCAGTTGAAGCTGCTCGGAGGAGGCAGTCATCACGGCATCTTTCAGGTATGGATTGTTGGGGTTCTCACTCATGATGGCGTTTATATCGGTCGCTGGATGAGGTTGGATAACTACAAAACCAAATCGCCGCTGACGACACTAATACAAGCGATTTTGGCCTGTTTTTTGTGTGAAAATAGAACCACGATAGAGGATTGGTCAAAAATCGTGCAAACATGGAAACTATCCCGCCTGCTGGGAAAGTATGTTCAGTGAGCTTTGCTGTCCCTGCAAAGACGCTAGAGCCGATTCGAGGCCAACGAACTGAGCCTCCAGCCTAGCGCGCTTGGCTTCGAGCAAGATGTTCAAATTGTCGATGCGGCCATTCAATAATTCCTGCTGATCATTCAACAACTCACTTTTTCTCGTGAGCACGCCGTCAAAATCCTTGGTCAGACCATCCAGCACATTCTGAATTTCCTGTCCGAAACCTGACTCTTCCAGGGTGAACAATTCCTCAACGATTTTCGGGTTCTCGGAATATTGCTCACGAAAACGCTCTTCGTTGAATTCGAGACGGTTTCCACTGCGCATTCGAAGACCCACCGCAAACATACGGTCCACCGATGCATCCACACCCTGAAACTGTCGTGTCATGGTCCGAAACATTCTCGAACGAAGAATGTCTACGGTGGGATCGCCAAACAATACACCCGACGTTAATGATTCCTGATCAAAACGCGTGTGCTTATCCATCGTGTCCAGGGAGTTGTTAAAATTTTCTACAAAAGTCTGGATATTTTCGACAATCCCACTCACGTCCTGCCCCACCGATATCGTCACGTCCTCATCACTGACCGACAACAGATTAAACGTCACACCGTCGATCGTGTTTTCCAGCGTGTTGGTCGAGCTGGTAATCAACAGCGGCGTTGTATTGGCGGAGTCTCCGAGGGTGACCACCGCGTCCTGCGCTTTGGCCATCGTGGATAAACCCAAATCCAAAGCACCACTATCGATCATCATTTCGCCCGCTCGCCCTGAAACCTCAGACGTAATCGTCAGACTGAAAGGGTTAAAGACGCCGCCATCGTTGAGGATGGATGCGCTGACCCCCGCGTCGGCGTTGTTGATTTTCGTGACCACATCTTCAAGCGTGTCCCCGGCGTTGATATCAATTTTCACTTCCAGCGAACCGTCGATGAATGTTTCACCTACACCGGCTTGCCCGATGAGATGGAGATCGCTACCGGTTCGATTTCCCGGCACGTTCTCAATTTCCAGCAGCGAATCCCCCTCAGAAGTATCTAAGATCACTATTCCGTCACCGTTGTCGTTGATTCTCGCTTCAATGGTATCCGGTGCGATTTTGTTAATCGCATCGATCACGCCACCGACCGTATCCGGCATCGTCGAGAGGTTGACCACATGGATAACCCCCGCGGCATCGGTGATTTGAAATGTGCCCTCAGTCACACCACGCCCCGAATTCATGGTGGATAACAAGGTGCTTTCGGTAATGTATTGTCTTTGCAGGTTGCCCCCGTTGACGGTCGTTCCCTCGTCAACACTGTACGTCCCGGTCAGTCCCAGCTCAGCCCCCAAGGTACCCGTCGCATCTTCAATGATGATCGAGCCGTTACCGCCGGAGTTATCGCGAATTTCGAGACCGTTGCCTGACGCGTTGGAGGAAGCCACCAGGGATGTTGAACCGTCCGCGTTGATCAGATCAATCACATCCTTCAACGTTCTTGCACTGCTAAAATCGATCGTCGCACTTTGTCCCAACCGGTCGGTAAAGGTGATTTCACCCGTGTTCAACCCCGAACCGCCCTTCAACGTTTGTAACAACACCGTGTTCATACCCGCGAGCAAGGGTTGGGAAGTGAAGGATTGATTCACCGAAAACGTGGCATCGAGAAGTCCCAGATCCCGGGCGGCGAAGGAGGAAGTCCCATCGGTGTTTTCACCGGCGGTGACTGTAACCGTCGTATCAAAACCCATCGCACGCAACGAAACACCATTGCCATCATCTGACACCTGTGCATGCACCAGCGAATCATTCCCTTTGGCAAAATTGATGGCTCGAATCACATCACCGATCGTCGAGACGTTATAAATATCTTTTCCGATTACCGACGAACCATTTTCAACTTTCCCAGCCATGCCCAGATCAGAAGCGGTCGTCCCCACCACGTTTTCCACATTCAACGCTACCGCGTCTTCATCTGTAACCTCTGACGAATCGGTAATTTGAAAATGCGAGTTGATCATCGTGATCGAAAGATTCATGCCAGCAGCGTCGGATTCCTGTTTGATGCGAGCTCGAATATCCTGCACCGTCACCACACCGCCGTCCTTGATATCGGTAAAATCGATTTCCACGGACTGACCTGCACGATCGGTGATTCGTATGATCCCCGCATCCACACCACGGCCATGATTCAACGCACGAATGTCAATGAACGGCTCTAAAATATTTGTCAATGAAACATCAAACTGACCTTCGGAGGTATCAAATCTTAAATCTTTTCCCTGACGCAATCGACTGATACCGTTTCCGTCGTTTAACATGGAAAGTGGAATGTTGTTGGACAATTTGATTAAATCCCGACCGTCCAGTCGGTCGGATGCGGTTTGCATCAAGATTCCTAAATCCAGCGCAGCCGAGCCTCCGTTTTTGTCGATCACAATCAGATCGCCCGCTTCAGGTTGACCGTCCATTTGATTCAAGTCTTCAATCACAATACGATCACCCGTCGCCCCGTTGAAATTGATTCCGGTCACGGATGCACGAATGTTGATGGTCGTGTTGCTGTTGATGGCATCCAGTACATCATCGACGGTTACGGCTTTGGTCAGATCGATATCTGCGGTGGCGCCGCTTCGATCGGTAATGGAAATAATCCCGCGTCGAATTCCCTCGCCTCCATTGAGCACGTCCAGATCAGTACTTTGATTGACCCGGCCACGCCCCACTTCAAACGACAGCGTACCAGCCCCCAAAGGGATCGTATCTTTGTCCGCAAAACCCCGGCTGATCATCGAATGGGTGGAAACCAGAGAGTGAACACGAAAGGTGGTGCTGCTGGGTACGGCGTTATTTGAAGTCAGTGCCGTAATCACATCTTCGTTTGAACTGTTTGCACTAAAGCGTTGAAAAAATGATTGGCGGTTGAAATTGGCAACAGAGTTTCTGACTGACAGTAGCTGCGCGGAAATCTCCAGAAAAGC
>CBDTZI010000329.1:0-4614 GCA_965364865.1 uncultured bacterium
TCATAAAAAAAGCGGCAGATTCTTTACAGAACCCGCCGCTCGAATAGATACATTTACAACAACACATCTGAAACTCTACGGATAGATGAGCGTATCCGTTGAAGAGTAAGCATTGCCACCCGTACCAAAAGCATCCTGACCCGGATATGGATATTCTTCTGATCCGCTCCATACCGTCAGTCCAGCCGAACGGTTGAAAGTTGTATTATCCCAACCTTCACCGTCGAACACCGTATAGATGTTATCATTGTCAATACCCACGGCTGGCGTACGCTGAAACGATGCGTGGCCGTCCGCAAACAGACAGTTCTGGCCTTCGCCATTACCCCGTCCACCATGGTTATTCGAATTGTATTTTGACCATACTTTAGGAGAATCATCGGTGGTAATTTTGTTACCGCCAATACCACCAGTTTCAAATGGCTCCAAGTTTTGATCTTCAACGTAGTATGGTCCTTTGTCAGCTGCAAAAATCATGCGGTTATCCGCACCTTCACGAGGTCGTGTGTCACGCGGGCCGAAGGGTACCTGGTAGCCATAGCTAATGTTACGATACGCTTCAAAATCGTAGTACAAATCCAGGTTTTCGGTTTCATCCGCTTCATCACCACTACTCGGGCAGATAAACTGTTGAACTGTGACATCACCACTCCGTACCAGCATCCAGAAAGCGCGGGTCGTGGATAACGCGGAACTGCCATTGGCCCCTGATTTATCAGAGGTTGTTTGACGATATCGTTCGTTTTCATCTCCAACTTCACCGGGATCTGATGGTTTGCCAGATGTTTGGCCACGACCGTTGACATAATCGATTCCACCGTTGCCGATTTTAACCGAATCAAATGGTGGGATAGGCCATTTTTCGCTATTGTCATTCGCATAAATCTTACACGAAGTTCCAATACCCTTAATGTTCGCCGAGCAGACGAGCCTCTTACTCAACTCTCTGGCTCGCGATAAACTTGGCAGCAAAATGGCGATCAATAGCGCGATGATCGCAATTACCACCAACAGTTCGATGAGCGTAAACGCTCGTAATCTTTTCCTCACAATAAAAACCTCCTCTGTGCGATATTTTTCCTGTAGACGGAATGTCTGGTGGGCATCCCCAAGTCGGGATATTGTAGATGAAATCCCCATCTTGTAAACATCCGTCTAATTCTTCCAGTTTCTTCAACACAAGTTACTTTACAACACCACAAACCCACGCCAAGGATTTGACGAAACAGACCCTCACCGGAGTTTTCCGAGTATAAAATACATTATAATATCAAGCCGATACGATCGACAATGGAAACCCCGTGCGCACAAAACCGGTATAGGGCTTCCGCGCCGTCGATGGATCGACAATGCAAACTACAGCTTGGTTCGTACAGGTAAAAAAACGAAACCTGACGAATGGGTGGTGTGTGTATGAGGAAGAAAAAAATAGATTGAAAAATAGCGATTAAAAAATATCAATATAAAATATATAGGATAACGAATTACTCGGCTCTCGCCGTAGAAAATTCTCACCACTTCACCTACTCAAAGTATACTCGGACCTCTACCCCATGTCAAACGATCGAAGAGTTTTTTTTAACTTGTTCACATAGATTTGTGGTAAATTTATGGATAAAGGTGATATTTTAACGCCGTAAACGAATCAGATCGATGCCGTGGGTGGCTGCGACTCCGACTCCTCGGCGGTGGGCTTCGACCAGATAATCGATCTTTTCGACGGTTTTGGCTCTCGGGGTCATACCCTGACTTCGGCGAACCCTGTTGATCAGAGATAATCCGACCGTATCGGTAGAAACCGGATCAGCAGAGGTCAAAATCGCTCCGACGTCTTTGATGTTGGTTGAGGTGGCTTCGGGCCCTTTATCGAAGACCACGCGCATGGCGTCGACGATACAGAGTTTCAACTTGGAACGAATTTCGGGCAGATGTACGATGTCGCCGATGTAAGGCGAACAATGGTTGCGATGGTAACGGGCGGGGTGTTTGACAAACGCGTGCGACAAATTTTTCAAAGAGCAGGTCAAGCCTGCAATATTATGCGTTTTCAGATACGGAACACTGATCAGTGCGGTGATCTGTCCGAGCACTGACGCGAGCTGATCCGATCCACTGCCGAAATCAACCGGTTTCAAATCAAAACCTCGTCGTGCAACCTGGGTTCCGAATTGTTTCTCGACGCCAGGGGGGGCTTCGATACATACGATGTTTTCCGGCCTGTAGCCCGCTTCCACCAGCGATCCAATCAGTATTTTCGCAAAGGCCTTCGTCGTGCCCATGACCTCCTGCGACGACTGGTTAAATTTTAAGCCGATGATGTCATTCGGCTTCAAGATGGACATCCAGGCATCCAGTATGGTTTTCTGCTGCGTGAGTTCAATGAGGCTGGCTTCCAGCATCTCCTTCACGACGACGGTGTGAACGCGATGCCCATCCACAGCCATTCTTTCTTCTGCCAACACGACTCGTGAAGGTTGTTTGCCCGGTGGCAAGCCCAACTTGTGGGTCTCTTCCGCCATGAGTGAATGGGGTAATAGTGTACCCCCGGCGACGGTAGCGGCTACTCCCAGGAATCCACGCCGGGACAGACCCATTGTCGGCTGTTCATTTTCTTGATTTTTATTGTTGATCACCATGATTATTCAATCTCGGATTCTTGATCATCCGCAATTATTCATCATTATCGGTTTTCATGGGGTGATGTATGAAATCGGGCGGGAATTGAGTACAAATCACGTTTCAAAAGGCTTGTCAGAAGGGGGATCGTAAATCTAAGCTTCGTTTTCATCTGGAGGTGTCGTACTTTTGGCTTCTTGTTTGCGCAGGGTCGTTTGAGCCAGGTCGAGTCGCTCGATCAATGTGGGCATATCAACGATACGATTGTCCGGATCATTTTGGCAGCAATCTGACAAAAACCGGGCTATACCCACCGGCAGGGTTTCATAGTGGTGCTCGGAGGTATCGGAGACACGCTTTCCGACTAAGCTTTGCGAGTGCATGCTCACCTTCTGGTTCATCCCGGTGGCGATCGGTTTCCCCGTCAATACCTTATGCATTGTGGCTCCCAAACCAAATACGTCAGTTCGCGCATCTAATACCTGTTGCTTCTCCTGCTCCGGAGCCATGTAGTCGATCGTTCCTTGGACGCGGGGCTTGGCTTCACGAATCGTGGAGCTTTGACCCAGGTCGATCAGTTTCACTTCGTCGTCGTTGGTGATCATGATATTGTTGGGTTTGAGGTCGGCATGAACAAAACCCGCCAGGTGCATTGCATGTAATCCTCGTGCAACCTCTTGAAACTGTCCCAGAATTTCGATCAGAGGCCGACTGAATTCACGGTCGGACATCGCGATGCCTGAAACATATTCCATGAACAGAATAGCCCCTTTGATGCGCAGTCTTTGTCGTAAATATCGAAGCTCGTAAATTTTTCTGACGGTGGAATGGTCAATCGCCGAGCCGATGGCGTATTCCGCTCGCAACAAATCAATAAAGCTTTCATCTTCCGGTTTGATTTTTTTGACGATTTTGACGGCGTAATCTTTTCCGGTGCGCATACACCGTGCTCGATAGATGCTGGAATTGGCGCCAATACCCAACTTTTCAACGATACGATAATTTGGAAGATCTACTGACATAATCTAACCACAAACGAAGGCACAGGCTCGGAGGCATTCTCCAGAGCGATCGAAACCACGATTCATTTCTCAAAATAACGACGAGACGATACGTCCATGCAAAACCGCACGGTTCGATGGTTCATCGTCCCGTATTGACGCTGTCACGAGGTTGTTCGCAGGTAGGGTCGGAGGGCTGATAAAAGGTAATTATAGTAAAGTAATAATAGCAAAAATATAAAACGTGAATCTTGTTGTATATCGGACTGCCCTTGTCAACGAGTCTACCCAACTACCCAATATATCGATGGCCGAGTGTCGAGTCAATGAATGATTGTTGATTTAAGCCCTGGTTACAGTGTTCTAAGTTGTGAAATGAGTCGTCGCCGCGGGACAATTTTGACGGGCGAATTGGATGATGGAGATTTCCGGCGGGCAGAGAAAGCGCAGGAAAATCGGAGGTGCAACGCCGATTCCAGCGCTAACATTCAGGTATGTACCACCTACCAGATGAAGTCCACTGGCCATGTGGCGGGGGATTTTGTCGTGAGGCCAAACACAACCCACTAATGGGAAACAGATTTGACCCCCATGTGTGTGACCCGAAAGTTGAAGCTGTACTCGACCGGGAGGCAGGCGGTAAAGGGTCGAGGGATAATGAGCGAGTAGAACCGTAACATTCGATTCTTGATCCGATTCGTTCGATCGTGATTCCCGTGATTCCATTGTACTGTGATCAGGCAGGGCGGCAGATAGATTTTCTTTTTGGAGTGGGCTTTGTACAACGCCAGCCAATTCCAGCTTCGCACCCTTGATGTCGAGTGTGGCCGATTCGTTGTTCAGAAATTGAATCGGCAGGTCTTGAGATGTGGCCAGGTTGGGATGATCATGATTACCCAACGACGCATACACCGGACATCGTTGGGCCAGGGGTTCAAAAAAACGGTGGATGAATTCAACCGTCGGTGACCATTTGCGCAACGACGTACCAAAATCA
>CBDTZI010000330.1:0-4600 GCA_965364865.1 uncultured bacterium
CCGGGATCATTGTCTGTTCAATTCATTGATCGTAAATTAAATCTTACCATCGCCCACCACAGTGATTCTGACGATCCGTTTATTGAAATCACCGGATTTACGGGCGACCTGAAAAACTCGAGCGTCATAGCCGCTTGACATTCCATTCGTCTGATACAGAATCATTCAATTCCTCTCATCGTGAGTGAGAGGTTCGGGCTAAAAGTAGATCAATCAGGTAATGGGAGAATAACAATGAATCGTAAATCATTTGTGGGTGTTTCTTTAGCGGGACTGGTGTTGGCTGGCGTAGCGGTTGTTCTTACAACCCAGACACAACAAGTCGATGCACACTGTCAGGTTCCGTGCGGAATTTATGATGACGCCGCTCGAATCGCACGCCTGCGTGAAGACACAGCCACCATCGCCAAGGCGATCAACGGAATTAACGAGCTTGCGGGCAGTCACGATGGCAATTCGCTAAACCAGGCTTCCCGCTGGATCAATACCAAGGAGATCCATGCGTCACACATTATCGAGGTCGTTTCCGAGTATTTCCTGACCCAAAAAGTCAAAGTCGTGCCCGCCGGGACGGATGGTCATGACAAGTACCTGAAAAAACTGGCGGATCATCATGCGGTGATGGTCGCTGCGATGAAAACCAAGCAGCACGCTAATCCTAAATTTGTGGATGGCTTGCGCCAGGCAATCGACGCTCTAGCTTCTCATTATCAATAATGAGAATGAAGTGAATTTGACCGACCCACGGGATCGAACCCGTGGGTTTTTTTATGATTTTTATCTGGAATCCGCATCCGATCAGGGTAAGATGTGCATCAGGGGTTCACCAGAATATTATTATGTAATGAGATTGCTATGATTACGGCTATTCATCGAAAGATATTGTGCGACCTGATGTCGCTACCGACCGCTCCCTTTGCGGAACATTTTGTCATCGAGCACATCGAACAATTTTGTAAACGTCTAAAAAACGTTACGCTTTCGCGCGATCCGTCCGGCAACATCCTGGTACGTGTGAAAAGTGGAAAACGTCATGTTAAACGACCGGCTTGCATCACCGCTCATCTTGATCATCCCGGATTTGTGACGGATCGGATGATATCGAAATCGGTCGTTCTCGTATTCTGGCGGGGCGGGGTACCCAAAGAATATTTTAAGGGCAGTCGGGTTCGTTTTTATGTGAATGGTAAGTGGGTTAAGGGAACGGTTCGCTCAATCAAGACGGCGAAAATCGAGGGTCGTGTGCGGGTGGAGACCGCCAACATTAATGTAAAGAGTGAAATTCCAGCGGGTACGATTGGCATGTGGGATTTTCCCGATCCGCAAATCAAAGGCTCTCGCATTTACGCCCGCGGTTGTGATGACCTGGCGGGGGCGGCGGCTTTGCTCTGTGCGATCGACGAATTATCGCGTAGAAAGGGAAGTTGTGACGGCTATTTTCTGTTCACCCGTGCGGAAGAGGTCGGGTTCATCGGGGCGATCGCAGCTTGTCGTCACAAAACGATTCCCCGAAAATGTTATGTAGTCGCCATGGAAACGTCCTCGGAATTGATTCACGCGAAAATGGGTGACGGTCCGATTTTGCGGGTGGGGGATAAAACGAGTGTGTTTACGCCGGAAGTGACTGCATATTGTCACCGCGTCGCCCGTGAACTCGAAAAAACCAGCAAGCGATTTCAGTTTCAACGAAAGCTGATGGACGGCGGGACGTGCGAATCGTCTGCCTACTGCGATTTGGGTTACGAAGCCACCGGGTTGTGTGTGGCGCTGGGTAACTATCACAACATCCACGCGAAGGCGAAAAAACTAGCCCCGGAATATATCCATCTCAACGATTTTGAAAACGTGGTGCGCTGGTTTGTCGAGCTTTCCCGGTCGCCAGTTCCCTATAAGGGTAAAGATCCCACTTTGCACAAACAGATTGTATCACTGGAAAAAACGTATCGATCGTTACTACGACGCTCCATCAAAAAATCGTGTTAGATATTCTTTTACGGCCTAGGTGAGCGAGTCGTCCTTGGTGCCCTGCAGAAATGTCTGAATCAAGCCTTTAGAATTTTTAATCATTCGGTGCATCAGTTTTGCGTACTCAGCCAGTTCTGCAAATAACTATATGGGTCTGAATTTTTCGCAGCCTCAAGAAAAATATCTCGTACAGACAGCCAGTCTTCACTCGTCGCATCAAAAACCTGTTCAAAAATTTGCAGATCGAGATTGTATCTTTGCACACCCAGCATCCAAGCGTTGTTGTCGGGAATGTTCTGCACCCAGTCGTATCGATCGGGTCGATTCATCAATGGCTGAATATCCTGCGCGAACCGATCGCGACCCGCTTGAAAAACTACACCACGACCGGCGATTTTTTGCTCTGAGGATAAATCGGATGCATAAAACGCGCCCAGCTCTTTGAACACGCTCAGCATGAAATCGGTATAACGATCGCTGTCTTCAAATCGATCCATCGCATCTTGAATAATTTCGGGCTGATCGGGATATCGGTCAGCCATATAACGCAGCGCACCCGCCCGACCGTAAAACGTAGCCAGGCTTTCATTGAAACTTGTATCGTTCTGGCGCCACACGGTGCTGTGCAGCAGTTCGTGCATAATCGTATCGGTAATCGCCAGCTCCGAACGCTTCAAGATGGGAGAAAACACAATGTTGGGGATAAACCCAAGCCCGCTATACGCTTCAATCTCGTACATAAAAACATCGAGCCCTTCCTCTCGAAGCTTATTGAATTTGGCGTCCGCCAGACTGGAGTTGAAAAATCCCAGATAGGGTACGGTTCCGACAATGGGGAACCACCATGTGCGTGGCTCGAGCACATCCTTACGAGCGGCGGATACGTTATAGGCTACGGGTTGATCGTGTGAGTCGAAAAACTTCGTGTAATTATTCTCCACGTTCAGCCCCATCACATCGCGGGCGTAGTTGCGAACGTCCTGGATCAGCGCCAGTTTTGTAATTTGTTCTTCGGTGAGTTGCCCGCTCGTCATCGCTTGATCGAGAGGTACACTTTTCACGATTAAGTTAAATTGACCCGAAGCTGCGGGAACTAGATACGCGAAGTCGATTCCACATCCGCCAAACAACATGGCTACGCCTAGCAGTATGACGGCCCGCATCATGGTGAGCCTGGATTGTTGAGGTGTTGATGGAAGTCTTTGATTTTTACAATGAAGCATGTTTTTCCACTTTTTTTATCTTCCGCAAGATCACGACCAGCCATCATCGGACACGAACCGGTATGAATGATAGCGAATAAGCTTTCTGACGACTATAGCATAGAACGTCCATGTGTTGCGTCACTTCTTCTGCTGGGCTGTACGCTGCTCCCCTCCTTACTAAGGAGGGGGTATAGGGGAGGTTTCTTTCATTGCACCGTACCCCCCTCAATCCCCCTTGAAAAAAGGGGGGAAGCAGATGTGCCGCGTATTAACGACGACAATGCAATTTAGTACTCATCACTCTATTTTGGCTCATAACTTGACCCGACGTGTACACAACTTACACTCTAACGCTGGCTTGATCGGCGTTTCCTTTCCTGATGTTAAAGCGGGACCGCCTCAATGGTGAAGTCATCTTAAGGAGCGGTGTCCGAGCGGCTGAAGGGGCCGCACTGGAAATGCGGTGTGCAGGCAACTGTACCGAGGGTTCGAATCCCTCCCGCTCCGGTTTTTGATGCAAATATTTCAGTCCCCCACCCTTGCTTCGCAAGAATGGGGCATCCAATTTTGCTGTATTCAGGACGGTATTGGAAGTAAATACGCCAGTATGTTACGAATTCCAGTCATAGGTGCAAATGTTTTTCTCGTTGTTATAGAGGTTTAAAAATAAGAAAGGGCATGGTTACAGCTAGCCATGCTTTATTTTCGTTAGTATTGCACAGATCATATTTTTTGTATGCGTAAAAAATATTGCAGGAGTAGTGAGAGGTGGTTATTAGGGTATTGTTAGTAACCTAATTTGGTGATGTTGAGTTATTGTATTGGATCTTTTACGGTTATATTATGATTCATTCGGTATGTTGCGATTCAATCATACTTGAAAATTGATGTTGGAAAATGGGATCAATAATTGAAGTAGGTCGATTTAATTTGTTGTATCGTATACCGTATAGTGTTTATGTACACTCTTGCAGTTGATACAATATGTGGTCAACGATGTTTGGTTGTTATTGCAGAATGTATGAGTGCAAAATCTGGATCGTGATCTGTGGAGAATCATGGGATGATTTACCTTATTGCCGGAAAGATTAATCTAACAACGATGTTAGCAGCACCTGCACCTATACCTGCACCAGGAGACTTGGCGGCTTGGTGGCTCTTCTGTGGAATCCTTGTCTTCCTGATGCAAATGGGCTTCATGCTCTACGAAGCGGGATGCGTTCGGAAGATCAATCAGCAAGGCATTGCAACAAAAAACCTCATGATGATGCTAGCATCCATTCTTGGATTCATATTCATTGGTTGTGGACTGATGTACGGCAAATCCGTGGGGGGGTATATCGGAAACCTATCTCATCTTGTTATCAACAATCGCGGCGACAGCTGGTTGTTCTGCCAGCTTGGGTATGCCGTTATCACCTCTACAATCA
>CBDTZI010000331.1:0-4586 GCA_965364865.1 uncultured bacterium
GACGAATGAGATCGTAGTTATGGGTAACACTTATACAAATTGCCTGATTCATTTCGTATTCAGTACCAAAGACCGACGTAAATTGATCCAGCCTGATCTTCAAGAAAAATTGTGGTCTTACATTGGAGGGATAGCAAGACAGAACAAAATGAAGGCATTGGCTGTTGGCGGCATGGACGACCATGTGCATGCTTTATTGTCCTTTCCAGCCACCATGACTATAGCAAAAGCTGTACAATTAATTAAGGGCGGATCATCAAAATGGATACACAATGAGTTTCCTCAATATCGAAATTTTTCGTGGCAGAAAGGATACGGTGCGTTTAGTATTGGAATTTCATCGGTACAGGACACAATATCCTATATCAATAACCAAAAAGAACATCATAAGAGTAAGGCATACCAAAAGGAATTCCTTCAATTTTTGAAAAAACATAATGTTGAATACGATGAGAAATATGTATGGGGATAGTTTCATTCGTCCCTACGGGACTCGTCGTCTTTGTCGATCTTTACCCAGCGATAAATCGCTGGGCTATTTTCAGTTGCCCGTACCGGGCAAAAAATGACTCACAAATCAATGAACGGACAAAAAAATTCCACTTAACGGCGACAAGCAGAACCAAGTCGGGAGATATTACGAAGTATTAGTCCAGACCAAACCGGCGGCGCCGATCACGCCGGCATCATATCCTAATTTTGCCAGTGAAACTTCTGGGATATCATCGTGAATTGACCATTGATGCTTTTGAATTTGCTCGGCAATCCGGTCAAGCAAAAATGGTCCCGCCTTAGATAACCCGCCACCCAGCACAACTCGAGCCGGATTGTAAACGTGTTGAATGTTAATACACGCGACAGCCAAATACATGCACGCTTCATTCCAGACACGCAAACACAGCGAGTCTCCATCCTTCGCTGCCTGGGAAACCTCCTCGGCGTCGATCGAATCGCCGGCATGAACCTTCGGAGACAGCGAACTGGATTCGCCGAGTTTAATCGCGTCCACCACTCGTTTCGCAATGCTTGATGCGGAAATGTATTGCTCAAGACATCCGCGCTGACCACACGGGCATGATAATCCGTTGGGATCAATAATCATGTGACCCAGTTCGGCAGCATTATCGAAATGACCGTGTAAAATTTCACCCTTAAGTATTACGCCCGCACCCACACCCGTTCCCAGTGTAATCATCACCAAACTGTCGATCACGTTTGAAGAGTCTTCATTCGTGCTACACTCAGCCCAATATTCGCCCAGCGCAGCTACGTTGCCATCGTTATCTAACAGCACAGGTGTGTTCAATTTTTTCTGAAGCAGATCGCGTAACGGAACATCCTGGAATTCGGGGAAATTCACCGAGCGGACCACCCGGCCCTCCTTCATATCGATCGGGCCCGGCGTACCCAGGCCAACGCCCAACAGATCAGATGGGGAGATCGAAGCTTCCGTTTTTAATATTCCCACGAGGCTGATGATTTCACCAACAATCTCATCTACGCCGCGAGAATCTGGCGTGGGCACACTTTGATTTTTGACGATGCTGGCCTGCTGATCAACCACAGCTGCTTTGATGTTGGTACCGCCCAGGTCAATACCGATCGCCACAGACGCGGTCATGATCCGCTGTTCCCTTCCGCAACCGGAGGCAGCGTGACCGTCTGTAGCGAAAGAATCGGCGGATTTGAGTCTCGCAGTGAGTCACGCAGATCTTCGGGCATGGGATCATCGAGTTTCAATACCATCAGTGCGGTCTGTCCGCGCCGCGACAAAGCCATGTCGGCAATGTTAATCCCCGCATTGCCCACGCGTTGACCAACCAGGCCAATCACGCCGGGCTTGTCGTCGTTAAAGATCAATGCAATCGATCGTTCAGGAATAATATCAACGCTATACCCGTCGATGGATATGACACGGGGTTTGTTGTCCACAAACACTGTCCCTTCAATGGTATGTTGTTCACCCTTCGCTTCGGTGGTGATGACAATCGTATCGGGCTGGTTTCTCGCAGGTGGATGAACGGTGTGTTCGACCACGATCCCACGTTTTTTTGCGTGATCTTTGGCGTTGACCATATTCAGTCGATCTTCAACATGCGGATCCAATACGGAAACCATCGCCTGCCACGATAACGTAGCCGCCATCTCTTCGATCGATTCTCCGAACACTTCGAGTCTGATTCGCTCCACCCCGCCTGCACACCACGGCGACAACAAAGCCCCCATACGCGAGCAAAGATCGATAAACGCCCGATGTCGAGGCGTCATACTTTGTGGCATTCCTGTGACATTTACAGCGGAGCGTATTTCGCCGTTCAGCAGATACGCCAACAACGCATCCGCGGCGTCGGCAGACACCTGTGCCTGGGCTTCAGAAGTCGAGGCACCCAGATGCGGTGTCATCACTATGTTTTTCGCTGTTAACAGCGGGCTGTCCGTGGGCGGCTCTACTTCATACACATCAATGGCAGCTCCGCTGAGGTGCTCAGAGTTTAACGCGTTAGCCAGTGCGACTTCGTCGACCAGTCCACCACGTGCACAATTGATCAGCTTGGCACCGGGCTTCATTTCGGACAATGTTTTTTCGCAGATAATATGTTTGGTCGCATCCGACAGGCTGGCGTGCAACGTGATACAATCCACTTGTTTCAAAAATTCACTCAAATCAGATATCAATTTTACGGTTTCATCTTCGGTCATGCCGGTCGCGATAAACGGGTCATAAGCGACCACGTTCATATCGAATGACAACGCCCGTATCGCCACAGCGCGTCCGATGCGGCCATAACCGATGATTCCCAGCGTCTTGCCTTTTAATTGTTTACCTTGAAATGCGCTTCGATTCCATTCACCGATTTTCACACTCGCATGTGCGTCAGGGATTCGGCGGTGTAGTGCCAATAGCATAGCCATGGCGTGTTCGGCGGTGGCGATGGTATTCGCATCCGGCGTGTTGAGAACCAACACCCCCGCATCCGTAGCGGCTTGAAGATCAATGTTGTCCACGCCAACGCCCGCCCGTGCGATGGCGGCCAATTTACCGGGATTCGCTAACGTTTCGCGGGTGACTTTCACTGCCGAGCGAATCAACATTCCGTCGTACGAACCCACCACTTGCGCAAGTTCCTCCGGAGTCAATCCGTGTTTGATGTCAAAGGATACACCTTCTGCACGAAGACGTTCCAGGCCTGGTTCTGCGATTTTATCGGCTACGAGTATGTTTGGCATAACATTTGAACTATCGATGAAGCGGGGTCGAATGATGAATCTTTTAATTCGATTTCTATTTTGAAAATACAATCCCGGCGTAACCGACAGAATCATGGACCTCCTTTTCTCCCAGGGCAGACGCGACGACGCTGCTGCTGGTATGGTTCAATAATATCGACTGTGACGCACCCAGTTCGATCGCGGCAGCCAACGTCGCCGCCACGGCTCCGCTGCTACACGCGTTTTTGTGTTGAGTCGCTTCGCCCACCAACTCCTTATAGTTTAACGAACATACCAGATCGATAAACCGTCGATCGTTCACTTCCATCGCCCAGGTATTTGCAGCGACTCCGATCCCCTGAGGAATGAAGCCGTAATGGGGGCCATAATGGGTTAGATCGGTGGTCCCAATAATCAAGGCGTTGTAATTATAGACTTTCAGTGTACGGGCGATCGCCTCTCCCACTTCGTGTGAACGCGGGCTCGCCGGAACCATGATCGGCAATATATTCGCATTGGGAAATACATGTTGAACAAAGGGTAGCTGCACTTCGATCGAGTGTTCGTTCTCGTGAGCGTACGGATCAGCTGCGATGAGATTGGTGTGACCGAGAATTCTCTCTGCCAATCGGCTATCAATCTCTGCCCGACCCATCGGCGTCTGCCAGACTCCCGAACAAAACATAGCAGCCTTTATACCCTTGTAACGATGCACCCCGCCAAACAGAATTACGACATCCGGGCTGACCGATTGGCCCAGAACATGAAACACCTCTGCCGTTACACTTCCGCTGTAAGTCCACCCAGCGTGAGGTACGAGTCCAGCTATAGCCTGTTTCTTTTGAACACCTTCGACCGATACGTTATCCAGCATCGAGGATAGATCGCTGCGACAGTGTCCTAGATCGCTCGGATAAAACTGATCGGCTACTATGGGTTCGCGTATCATCATGTGCGGTGTTGCTTTTTCGTTTATAATTCGACGGTGATCGCATTGCTTCGTTTTCTTTGGAACGATCAATACGGATAGCATAAAGAATCCTGATATCGCGTCCAGCGGAAAAGTTAACTTCGCAATACAGATCAGGGAAATTTTTTCTATAAAACAACGAATATCATAACAATGATGGAAATACTTGAAATTACCAGTTTGTCTGCGATCTGTCTCGTCGCGATATTGTTGACCGCTCTGCGTCTGCCCGGAACCTGGCTGATTGTGGCGGCGGCTGCAGGATATGGCTGGTGGACCCAGTGGGAGCGAATCGGTACGACAACCATCCTGATTCTCGCGGGTATCGCCGTCGTCGGCGAAGGCGTGGAGATTCTGGCATCCGTACTTTCCGCTCGCCGCGCGGGGGCCACCAAGCAGGCCGCAT
>CBDTZI010000332.1:0-4563 GCA_965364865.1 uncultured bacterium
CGCCGTTGGCACTCAAAGCCGGAAAAGAAGCGGTGCTCGCTGCGGATGAAATGTCGCTCACGCACGGCCTCGAATATGAACGACGTCTTTTCTACTCGCTTTTTGCCACCGAAGATCAGAAGGAAGGCATGAAAGCGTTTTTGGAAAAACGAAAACCAAATTACAAAGGGAAGTAAACGACAAACGACAAACGACAAACGACAAAAAGTCGAAAAGTCGAAAAGTCGAAAAGTCGAAAAGTTGAAGAAATGTAGCGTCGCCCCCAGCCGGGGGTCTGTGACCCTTGTGGGTGGCGTAATCCGAGCCCCAAGCGCAAGCGCGGGGTGTTATTCTATTTCGTTAATGTTGCACCCGTCGCTTGCGCTCCGGGCTCTGATTGATGACATAAATACGGATAATGAAATAATTTATCGAATTGGAGAGTTTGATCGTGACTGATGTACCAACTATCTTAATCAGTGACGCGGGAAGTATTCGCACGATTACCTTGAATCGCCCCGACGTGCTTAACGCGTTTAACACTGACATGCTCAAGGCGCTTAGCAAAGCCGTGCGAGCTGCCGACAAAGACAAATCGGTTCGTTGTCTGGTGTTGGCGGCTGCGGGCAGGGCGTTTGCCAGTGGTCAGGATTTATCCGAGGTCGCGGGTCGGTATCAAGGCGACGAACCGATCGAACTCGGCCACCACATTCGCGATTATTACAATCCGATGATCGAAAAAATTCGCAACATGGAAAAGCCGGTTATCGCGTCGGTCAACGGCGTCGCAGCTGGTGCGGGTTGCAGTCTGGCATTGGCGGCTGATATACGCATCGCAGCCGAGTCGGCCTCCTTCATGCAGGCGTTCATTCATGTTGGCCTGGTGCCCGATTCGGGAAGCACATTTATGTTGCCGCGGCTAATCGGGGTTTCGCGAGCTTTGGAGATGGCCATCACCGGTCGAAAAATCAAAGCCAATGAAGCCTTGCAGATCGGATTGGTCAATCGCGTCGTTGCCGACGATCAACTCGCCGCCGAAACCACGAAACTCGCGGAAAAACTGGCATCTCTGCCACCTCGCGGGATCGGCCTGACCAAGAGAGCGATGAACGCCGCATGGAACAACGATTTGTCTACGCAACTTGATTACGAAGCGATGCTGCAAACCACAGCCGGTCAGACGGATGACCACAGAGAAGGCGTAATTGCGTTCCTTAAAAAGCGTAAACCCGAATTCAAAGGGAAATAAAAGGCGAAATATCCAAGGTTTTTTTGTGAATTATCCCTGAATCACAATGGCGTGAAAATTCATTTGCAAATGACGTGTGTGACCACTTGAACCCATCTCTATTGACCGTTACGCTGCCGACTTAAATTTATGATTTACGCAAAACATCTTTTTTTCGGAGAGTCTGATGACCCAACTGGAAACGCGAAACGCAGAGGAGAATTTCGTGTCATATGCAAATAATGCTCACGCCAAGGCTATCGAAATAGGAAAACACGCGCTAAGCATGACCACCGCGTCCGGTTCCGGCCATCCCTCGACCGCACTGGCGCTGTCTCACATCATCGTGGAACTCATGTACAAACGTATGAAATTTGATCCTGCGGATCCCTGGAATCCAGGCAACGATCGTCTGATTCTTTCACTGGGTCATGCGGTGCCGATTGTATATGCCGCTTACGCAGACCTCGGAGGCGTGGTGGGTACGAAATCAAAACCCAAAACACTATCCGTGGACGATCTTTCTTCGCTGCGTGAGCTTGAAAGTGTATTGGATGGTCATCCCAACCCGGCTGAGGGTTTTCCGTTTTTTGATGCGGCGACCGGTTCGTTGGGCCAGGGGCTATCGGTCGCAGCGGGTCTGGCGCTGGGTGCTCGACTCGACAAAATTGAAAAGAATTTCTACGTCGTGATTGGTGACGGCGAATCGCGTGAAGGTCAGGTCTGGGAAGCGGCTGATTTTATTATCGATCACAAGCTGAACAATATCTGTGCGATTTTCAGTTGTAATGGTCATGGCCAGGCGGACTCTGTTTCGCATCAACAATCACCCGAAGCACTCGGACGAAAAGCTTCCGCGTTTGGGTGGCATGTGATTGAAGTGGACGGGCATGATCCGGACGAATTATCGAATGCTATCGGACAAATCGGTCAGGTGAACAAACCGGTCGCAGTCATCGCTCGCACGGTTAAGGGCTGGGGCGTCGATTTGATGTTGGGGAAAAATTTCCACGGAAAACCTCTAAACGAAGAACAATTGGCAACCGCTTTTGAGCAACTCGACGCCAACGGAAAAAAACTCGGTGCGGCTTCAGGCGGCGACCTTGCTCCCCAAAATCCAACCTCTGCGAATAAAAAGGAATGGGCGGGCTCTATAAAACTACCCTCTTTAGAAATTGTTCTGCAGCGAGCGGGTATGCAGAAGGCGCTGGACGATAAAAAGTTAGCGACGCGACAAGCTTATGGAGCTGCGCTGGTTGCGTTGGGTGATGTGGATCCACACGTCGTTTGCCTCGACGCCGACGTCAGCAATTCCACGTTTTCAAACATGTTCGCCAAGGAACATACGGATCGTTTCTTTGAGTGTAAAATCGCCGAGCAAAACATGGTTAGCGCCGGTGCGGGTTTATCTGCGGCGGGTTATATCCCGTTCGTAAGCAGTTTTGCAAAATTCATCGCTCGAAGCGTCGATCAGATCGACCTGGCTGTCATTAGTCGAGCGAATCTCAACATTGTCGGCTCTCACGCCGGCGTTTCGCTTGGCGCGGACGGACCATCACAGATGGCGATCTCTGATGTTGCCTATTTTAGAAGTATGACCCGTGCCGATTCGGGTGACGGGAATATGTCCTGCTATTTATTTAATCCGTCCGATGCGGTCTGTGCATATCGCTGCTGCGAATTGATGGCCAACATCGACGGGCTGTGTTACATGCGTACCCATCGACCCACCGCTGATTTTCTTTATCCGTTGGACGAGACTTTTGAGGTGCAGGGTTGTAAGCAACTTCGAGAGGGCGACAAGGTCACGCTGGTGAGTAGTGGATACATGATTCACTCGGTGTTGCAGGTCGCGGATCAGCTGAAAAAAGAGGGTATCGAGTGCAATGTGTTTGATGCTTACACTTTTCCACTTGATGCGGCCCCGATTCTCTCGGCTGCGAAAAACAGCGGCGGGACGATTCTCACGGTAGAGGACAACTACACGGGTGGCTTGCACTCGGAAATCGCAGAAGCTGCAGCCCTGGCGGGTGAAGTTCGAGTGATAGGAATGACGGTGAATCGCATCCCCAAATCAGCTAAATCCGCGGAGGAAGTGTTCTCCTACGTCGGTGTCGGTCAGGATCAGATCATTCAGCAGGTGAAAGCCTTGATCTGATCTGGATTGGCTGAATTTTACTTGATCCACGACCCACCCTCGGGCGTATAATAGAGAGTCGAAGCCGATTTTACCTGAGGTGTTATCGGTGATCGTACAAAATTCTATGTTTGAGGTGTGCGGTGCAATTACATAAACGACAATTATTTTTCACTTTTGCGTTGACCCTGCTTACGATAGGATTGATCTGCGCATCAAGCCATACCTTGAACGCTCAACCCACCGATGAAAAACAAGAATTGATCAGCGCAGAATATCAACCGTTGGAGTTGTACATCGGTGCGTGGACGGTCCGGGAAAATCATTTTGATGTTCAGGGCAAGGTGATCGCGACGGTCAAGGGCACGGAGATGAACCGTTGGATTCTTGATAAACACGCGATTCAAAGAACGTACACGACATCAAGCGATACAAAGGTTTATCGCGCCGTTGGCACTTTCACCTGGATGGCAACGACAAAAAAATATCACGGCGTCTGGTTTGATAACGCTTCCATCGCCGGGCCGAACACCGTGGAAGGGGATTGGACGGCGGACACAAACACGTTTGTCTATACCATGACCGCGATAAAGAATACTTCCAATGTTAAATACAAGATCGTAGAAAAATTTGTGGATGAAAAAAATCGGATCGCGACGACGTATGAAGTCCATGGATCAACAGTAACGAAACGGTTAGAAGTGTATTACACACGAAGTACGCCATGTCCAGATAAACTAAGGTATATCTTCGACGTCAACAACGGGTGATTCATTCGTGGGTGATTGAATTTGCAGATCCCTTTGCGAAGGTGAATCGTCCAGCACGGCCACCGAAATTAAAACTCCGGTCATCACCATGGCCAGTGCGAGCTTGGCTACGGTTCCCAGCACGAAACCCACCGCAGCAAAAAAACCAACCTTTGCCCCTTGTTCAAGTCGCCGATCGACGGTCAGCTCACCTATCATCGCGCCGGCGAAACAACCCAATAGCGCTCCGATCACCGTGCCGATCAGCGGGATGGGAATTGAAAACACGATCATGCCGACGAAGCCGCCGATCAGGCCACCCCAGGCTGCCCTGCTTGACGCACCCACTTTTCGAGCGGTCACCACAGACATCCCTAATTCCACAAGCTCGCCGAACAACGCGATCCCCGTAAGAATCACCAGCACAGTCATGCCCACTGGTTCCCACAGATCGGAAGAGCACACGTCTG
>CBDTZI010000333.1:0-4555 GCA_965364865.1 uncultured bacterium
GAGTTCAGACGTGTGCTCTTCCGATCTTGCGGCTCAGGGAATAATCCCGAACCGTCCTGTCAGGAAGCGGGATTATTCCCTGAGCCGCATGCTTTAGCTTGCGCGGTGTTACAATAATCGATAATTATCAGGCCATGTTTTCTTCATGGGGAATATACTCGTATAATCAGATGAACGAAAGACAATCAGTGGTTTGCGAAAGGAGGATGTTACCATGAACGTGATTCTGGATTTATGTATCGTGCCGATGGGTGTGGGGGTTTCGGTTTCCAAATACATCGCAGCCTGTCATCCGGTGCTGATTGATGCCGGTCTCACGCCTCATCTACATTCGTACGGCACGACCATTGAGGGCGAGTGGGATACGGTGATGGCTGCGGTACGGCGCTGTCACGAAAAGATTCATGAGATGGGCGCTCCGCGAATATCAACGACCATCAAACTCGGCACCCGCACCGACCGTAGTCAAACCATCGATCAAAAAGTCCAAAGCGTGGAAGACCTGCTTAGCTGATGCCATTTGCTAATTTTTTGAGTGCATCGTCCTGCTCGGCGGATAATATTATTTTACCAGCGTCGGCAAAGTTCAATAACATACGAGCATGATATCCAATACATAATTGAAAAACAATCGGAGCATTAGTAAGTGGGTCCGATGAATCAGATACAGTTGAAAATGGATCGCCATGTGCCCAATTTGAACATCCCGCATAAATAAGCCGGTATTCTCCTACTCTGCCCAGTTTTTCTGCAAGATCTCTTACTGGCATTTTATACCAATTGGTGGCTAATCTACCCTTTTTTTTCTTCTTGGTTTTGATTAAGAATTTATTTTTAACTTTATCATATGCCTCTTGATTACGTTTCTCTCCTTCGGCACGTTTTTTTGAATTCGCAATTTGACGACTGACAATTCCTGTAGGATTGCCTACTATCGCCGAAATAAATTTATGCTTTGTAATAGGAGAAAAATCGATATATTGTTGCGATCTATCCTCTGGTTCTTGCATCAGATATTCAAATTGTAGCGCCAGTTCAAAAAGCGACCTGATTAATGCGGGCGCAGCATAATTACTATGCAATAGCTTGAGTCCGGCGACACATGCCATGATTTGAGATGCACGGTTTAGAAAGCCAACGGTCGCTTTTTTTGTTACATCTGAAAACTCAGTGTTCTGATATCGTTCAAGGATATATTTTTCGGTTTCAATCAGATATTCCCAGATTTGTTTTTCACCATCGTTAAGCCAAGGGCTGGAAATTGTTGTCTCTTTCATCGTTCCGTCGAAATGAAATTGAAGGTGATCGAAAATTGCGAGTCGGCCAAGCAAGTTGGGAACATTTTCTGTATCTGCTATAGCGAAGGGTACAGTACCGAAGATTTTATCATCAAAACGGGTTGTTAATTCGTGGATATAAGCAATCGTTTTTGCGCCTCCGACGCTGGAGACGTCAATTTTTTTCCCTTTCTCCAATTCGATTTCTAATAAATCAGCTACTGATTTTCGGAGTAACGAGACTACCGCACCGGAATCTACTTGTACGGCAAAGGTTTGAGATTTGTTGGATGGTGAGGTAAGTTCGATTTGGGCGAAGGGAACCCAGACGTCGCCGAAGTGTTTTGTTTGACGTTTTCGCCACTTATGAACAGCCATAAATGACGTCCGCCTCTAGGTCAATGGCTTCTAAGATGAATTGTCCATCGTCTACTTGTTGATTGGCTTGGTCGGCGGCCTGTGGTGCGGTGTCGCCAACGCCGATCACCTTGCCGTCGTGTACGGCGATCCACTTCCCCGGATATTTTTGGAATAGATCGGAGCTATGTTCGACCAGCCACGCGAAATCTTGATTCTGCATAATACACCTCTACCCCATTATACCATATAGGTAGAGTATAGGCAAAACCTATGATTCTTTGACCGCAGCGGTGAGTTCCACGAAGGCTTTTTTAGCGTCGCCGAAGAACATTAGTGTGTTGTCCATCGCAAAGAGCGGGTTGGGAATGCCCGCAAATCCCGGACTCAAGCTACGCTTAATTACGACAACCGTACGACACTTGTCCACGTCGATAATCGGCATGCCCGCGATCGGAGAGGTCGGGTCCGTCTTGGCGACGGGGTTCACTACGTCATTGGCACCGACCACGATACAGACGTCCACCGTGTCCAGCGTGGGGTTGATTTCATCCATCTCCAGGAGTTTGTCATAGGGGACATTCGCTTCGGCTAATAGTACGTTCATGTGGCCGGGCATTCGACCAGCGACCGGATGAATCGCAAACTCGACTTCTGCGCCGCGCGATTCCATCAGATTCGCAAATTCGCGTACGGCGTGTTGTGCCTGCGAAACAGCCAACCCGTATCCCGGAACGATAACGATACGCTGTACACCATCCAGCATCATCGCGATCTCATCGGCTGAAGTGGATTTAATTTTTCCTTCGTAGATGTCATCCGCAGAGGGGCCGTCCGCAGTTGGCCCGAAAGTCGCGAAGATGACATTGACCAAAGAGCGGTTCATGGCTTTGCACATGATGGTCGTCAGGATCAGACCCGACGCACCGACCAGAGAACCGGCTACGATCAACACGTTGTTGTTGATGACAAATCCTGTGGCACAAGCAGCCAACCCTGAATAGGAGTTTAAGAGTGCAATGACCACCGGCATGTCTGCGCCGCCGATGGGTAGCGTGATCAAAATCCCCAACACCGAAGCGACGACGACCAATAGCCAGTACCACAGCGACGTGGTGGGGTCCGTCACAACGAGATAGCAAAGCCCTATCGTTGTCAGGAAAAGTACGATGTTGATCGCGTGTCGAGCGGGTATCTGGATCGAACTGCTGAGCCAATATTTTTTTCCACCGAGAGTGATTTTCATCTCGGCCAATTTGGTAAATGCCACGAAGCTACCGAGCAGTGTGATCGCACCAATCATACCCGACAAAGCGGTGGCGATGAGCATGGGCAGCGGAATCGGCGAATGTGTCGTTACGGCGTTTTCGCCTTCACCCGTCACGATGGTTGTCACGGCAATGACGACAACGAGTTCCGCACCGGCGACCAGGAATGAAGCTCCGCCACCAAACCCGTTAAAGACTGCGACCATCTGCGGCATGCCGGTCATGGGGACTTTGAGAGCCATGATGGTTCCGACGATCGAGCCGATCGTGAGTCCGGCGATAATCCACACCCACGATATGACGTTGCAGAAATAGAGCGTAGCGACGATCGCCAGCAACATAGCGAACGAGCCGATCATGTTGCCGCGAACAGCGGTACGCGGATGAGTTAACCCTTTGAGTCCGACGATAAACAGAATCGACGCGACCAGGTAGGTCAAATTTTGAATCATAAGTTCAGTCGATGGCGTCACGGATCAACCTTTCTTTTTGAACATGGAAAGCATTCGGTGTGAAACAACGAAACCGCCGACCACGTTGATCGTGGCCAGTGTTACCGCTACAAATCCTAACATGGTCGAAAGTGAGCCTTTGCCCGAACCCGCGGCGATCAGTGCGCCGACCACGGTAATGCCCGAGATCGCGTTGGAGCCTGACATGAGCGGCGTGTGCAACGTTGGCGGCACTTTCGTAATGATTTCAAAGCCGACGAAAATCGCCAGCACGAAAATGGTTAATAACGCGACCAGGTCCGTTTCCATGATTGATTCCTTCGCTTTAAGTCGACTCGGTCGACGTATCTTCTATTGGTTCAGTTGAAGCTTCTGCGGGTGATGATTCTTCGGTCGTTGTTGTTTCGGTCGATGCAGCTGGCGTCATTCCTAGAATATCCTGAATACGGCTATTCACGATCTTGCCTCCGTGCGTAAGGATCGTGCCGCTGTGAACTTCGTTTTCCATGTTCAGCTCGAACTCGCCCTCTTTATTGCAAATTTCCTTGATAAACGTGATCAGGTTTTTCGAAAACATCTGACTGGCGTGGAAAGGAATCGTCGAGGGAAGATTGGTCGGGCCGAGTATGGTCACACCGTTGACCACAATGGCGTCGTCCGGTTTGGTCAACTCGCAGTTTCCACCGCGTTCCGCTGCGAGGTCTATGATGACCGATCCGGGCATCATGCCCTTGACCATGTCGGCGGTAACCAAAATAGGCGATTTTTTGCCGGGAATCGCGGCTGTGGTGATGACTACATGATTCTCAGCCACGACGCGGGTCATTAAGGCACGCTGCTTTTTGATGAAATCATCGCCCATCTCTTTGGCGTATCCGCCTTTGTCTTCGGCGGCTCCGGCATCGATCGCCATCTCGACAAATTTACCGCCGAGGCTTTCGATTTGTTCTTTCACTGCCGGTCTAACGTCATACGCATGGACCACGGCGCCCAATCTTTTCGCGGTGGCGATGGCCTGTAAACCCGCGACGCCCGCCCCGATGATAAACACATGAGCGGGAGTAATCGTGCCGGCTGCGGTCATAAACATCGGAAACATGCGTGGTGAAAAATCCGCAGCCATCAGCACCGCTTTGTAACCCGCGACGGTAGCCATCGACGATAACACGTCCATGCTCTGTGCGCGGGTGATACGCGGCAT
>CBDTZI010000334.1:0-4523 GCA_965364865.1 uncultured bacterium
CTACAGCGAGCGGGTCATGGCTCGCCATATCTTCATCCAGCTGCCGGGGATGGCGTAGAATAGAAAAATAACGACCGCCAATGCGCCGCCCAGAAATACGCACGCCTGAATGAAATCAGTATAGATGATGGCTTTGATGCCGCCGAAGGTGGTGTAGAGAATAGCCAAACCTGCAGAACCAATAACCACCCAGACGACAGGCCAATCAAAGACCAATGCGATGGCCAGCGAAGCGGCTAACAGACGTATCGAACTGCCGACGATGCGTGAGGCGAAGAACATCATGGAGGCGGTCGCGCGTGTCCACGGGCCGAATCGGTTACCGAGATATTCATACACAGTAGTAATGGAGTGGCCATAAAACGCGGGTAGAAATATCAGAATGATCAACATTCGTCCGATGAACGCGCCGGCGTAGAGCTGCAGATACCACCAGTCACCACTGAAGGATCGACCCGCGACGATAAGAAAAGTTAACGCACTGACTTCGGTGGCGATGATGGAAACGCCGACCATGAGCCAGTGTTGTTTTCTGCCGCCGAGAAAAAAGTCTTTGGTGTTTCGTTCCCCGCGTCCAAACCATAGTCCGGCTAATAGAATAGCTGCAAAGTAAATTCCTAATACGGCGTAATCTAAGAATCCCATGTTCATGGCTAAGTTATTTCCCTGGTTGCCTGGGTGAGTGCGTCAAGAATGTCTTGAATGCCGGATGGTTTGTACCGTTGATGCCAAACGTCAGCGTAGGCGCGACCCGCTTCGAGAAGATCGTGGGACCATTTTTTATGGATCGAAAAATCCGTCGGGGACTCGGGCTGCATCATCGATAATTTTTCGGCTAGCAATTCGCTGAATCGTAGCGCGAGCGTGAGCTCGTTGAAATCAGCAGCCTGTTCGATATTTTCGATAGCTAATTGTCGAGTAAGTTTTTGCGCTGATTGGCACTGGTCTATTAACTGAACGATTTGACCTGTGTCCGGGAGTGTGTCATTTTCAATATCTTCGTGCGATTGATATAGCCAGCGCCAAGTTTCACCTCTGTTTGTGAGATTGGTAATAATTCTAAGAGTTGTAAACAACGTCGGATCGTCTTCGTTGTAGAGGTAATTCATCAAAGCCGAATCAAACGCCCGACCAGTGGGGTGGTCCGCTCGCCAACTGCAACATGCACCCAGCGCTATTCCATGCCATGAACACGCCAGCGCGTTGAAGTGGCCAAGGTCACCCCAGTCAGTGTTGAGCAGGCCGGTGGCTCCAGCTTGTTGACCAGCTTTGGCAAACGTGGAGATGTTTCTTTCAGCCAAGTCGATGGCGTTGATGATGCGTTTCCAACCGGATGTGCCCGGGCAGACGAATGTTTGTAATCCACTTTCGATAAAACGCGACGTGCCGTCGTAATCGGTCTTGTCGTCGTAGCCCCAGTGAAGAACCGTTGAATCTTCGGGTACCCGATCAAATAAGTCGGGATAGTTGATCACCACATCGCTCCAGAACTGCGTGTGTTTTTTATTTGAGCGACACCATTCGTGTGTTCGACGAATCTGGTCCAGGTAAACCTGGCCTTGGTTACCCGCCGTTATTTTTTCGCGGTTCAACCCTTTGCCCAAGTCCCAGGGTTCGTCTCCGCAGATGTTGACGGTGGGTGATGAAAACACGTCAAGGATGTCCGTCCACATTTGTTCCACGAGTTTGTGCGATCGCGGATTCATACAATCCAGTGTGAAGCCGCGCATTCTTTGCAGCCAGGTCATGTCAGACCAGTTCCGCGTCGCTTCGATCTCAGCCAGGTGGCGATATTTGGGCATGGACAGAATGCGCCCCATATGACCAAATGTGGCGACAGCGGGAACCAGATCGATAAAGCGATCTTTACAATAACGATCCAATTCTTTGATTTCGTCGGGTGTTAATCCATCCTCAAGGCTGCAAATTTCCGGATCGAACAGAAAGCAGAAGGCGTGTTCGATGTAGAGCTGCAACTGATTCACTTTCAGCCGGGCGAGCCGGTCTACCAATATTTTCAATGTGTCGAGCGAGGGTACTTTGCCTCGCGTGACGTCATAGAGCAAACCCCGCGTTTGAAAATCGGGTTGATCTTTGATGAGGCCACAGGGAATCGCAGCGCCTTCGGTTGCAGCGTTTTGCATGATTTGTGTGAGTGTTTGCAGACCATAAAAGCATCCGGAGGCATTTCCGCCGATCAGATCAATCCGTTCAGGAGAAATCGTCAGCGTATATTCTTCTTTTGACAAGTTCGTATCGCAATGAATAAAAATTGTGATTGTTGTATCGGTCTGTGAAAATTTTTTGCCGGAAATATTTTTTTTAATTTCATCCTTCATTCGATCCACAGCTTGAGCTATACGCGTGTCGGCGACGTGCAATTTCAGGTTGAATTCTGTGAATCGTGTGCAATATCCATCGTGAAGGGTGAAACATTTTGGTCTGGGCAATACGTTCAGAGCGTTAGGGTGTGAATTTTTATCCATGATTAATTATAACTCACAGGCCGCTCGTTTTACTCAATTCCGGTAGATGATACTTGTGTTGTGTGGCTATTGTATACGGAGTCGGTCAGTTCTGGAAAGACGTCTATTTATCACTGTAGAATCAGGTATGATTTATTCCGATAGGTTGAGTAGAATGGACCGTCGAAGTTTGAATAACGAGCTATGGTACAAAATAATAAACAAAATAATGAGTCTTCCTCGCAATGTCTGGTCGTGATGTACCATTACGTTCACGATTCTTTATCGGGAACGCATGGTGGAAAATTTTCAGTCAGAGGTACGTCAACCAGTCGTATTCCGGGATTGTCAGTGAGTGATTTTAACACTCAGATTGACGATCTTTGCAGAACGATGGAACCGATCGATTGGCCGACGATGTATGCGTGGCTGGATGGACGGGCCGACATCCCACGGCGGAGTTTTCTACTGTCGTTTGATGACGGACTGGCTGAGCACGCCCGGATTGTATTACCCATTTTGGAAGAGAAATCGATTCGCGGATTGTTTTTTGTGCCCGGTTCGGTACTGACGAAATACAAAATGCTTTGTGCTCATGCGATACATTTGCTGTTGGCCACGTTGGGCGATCAACCGTTATACGAATCGCTACGAGAATACCTTGATGAACATTCGGAGCCGGTGAAGAACGGTCAACCCTCGGTCGTGGATGAGCTGGATCATTACGTCAATTCGCTTGATGATGAAGCGTTGAAAATGTATCACTATGAAACACCGACGCGTGCGGGGTTGAAATATTTTCTGACGATGAGACTGCCATTGGCATTACGGCGTGAAGCCGTGGATAGCCTTTTTGAAAAACATGTGGGTTCGAGCAAACGTTGGGCGAAACGATGGTATCTGGGATGGGATGATATGGTGGATATGTACGCGTTGGGCCACACCATCGGGGGCCATAGTTTTTCGCATGAGCCGCTCAATGGTTTATCCACGCAAGAGTGTGTTGAAGAGCTTTGTTGCAGTGCTGAATTGTTGAATGAAGGGCTGGGGCCAGATGTGCGGCCGGTGTCCTATCCGTATGGCCGCATCCCCAAAGAGGTGCAGCAGGTTTGTAAACAGTCGGGCTTTGTGCATGGATTCACGACAGAAAGTCGGATGCTGAATCGTTGTGACGATGTCTTTCTTCTGCCGCGAGTGGATACGATTCATGTAAAAAAATTCATGTCGGAAACGATGGTATGTCCATGAACGTAACACCCGCCTCCGATCAAGATACGAATGTAAATGCACGCGGGCAAACAGTGGCCGCGGATCAAGCGGACACCTCAAGTGTTCAAAATTTACGCCATGAAAAACTGCGGCGATTTTTAGAGGCGTATTGGCTTCGACCGGAAAACGCGGTCTGGATGGCTCTGCGGAGTGACGCTTTATCGCAATGTCCGTTCGTTGCACCGGCGGTTGATCTTGCTTGTGGTGATGGAATTTTCAGCTTTTTGCATCACGGGGGTGTGATGGACTCGGCGTTTGACGTCTTCATGGCGGTGGGTTCTCTGGATCGCGTGAAAGATGAACATGTGGATATGTTTGATTGTTCGAGCGATTCATATCAACCAGCTCTATTGCAGCCAGCGGTCAATAAAATTGACGTTGGCGTTGATCATAAGCAGGCATTATTGAGCAAGGCTGCGGTGTTGAATTTGTATGAGACGTTGATCGAGCACGATTGCAATCAGCCGCTTCCCTTTGCAGAGGATTCGTTTCAAACCATTTATTGCAACGCGGCCTATTGGATTGATCGCGTAGATTCTTTTTTGTGCGAGCTTGCCCGTATCGTTCAACCCGGGGGACGCGTGATTCTGCAGGTTAAACTCGACAGTATGAAAAATTACACACTGGATGCTTTTCGAACGGAGCTGGGCGAAAAATTTCTAAATCTCATCGGTCGTGGTCGACATGAAACCTGGCCTACACTGGCGGATCGCAGTACATGGGAAAAACGCTTTAATCAGGCGGGATTGCGAATTGAAAGTGCAACGCCTTTTATCACCCAGGCACATG
>CBDTZI010000335.1:0-4517 GCA_965364865.1 uncultured bacterium
CCACGACGATTCTGGCTGTCCGACGCGACAAGCAGGTCGCTATCGGCGGTGACGGTCAGGTTAGTCTGGGGGATACGGTCGTCAAGCAAGACGCCCACAAAATCCGCTCTCTATGCGACGGCAAAGTCTATTGTGGCTTCGCAGGATCGGCGGCGGATGCGTTTGCACTGTTGGAGCGGTTTGAGGGCAAACTCGAACGACACAAGGACAACGTACGCCTGGCTGCGATTGAGCTGGCCAAGGAATGGCGAACCGATCGCGCCCTGCGCAGGCTCGAATCCTTGCTGGTGGTGATTTCGGAAGACGTTAGTTTGATGATCGGCGGTTCGGGTGATGTCATCGAACCCAACGACGGCGTCATCGGGATCGGTTCGGGCGGGATGTATGCGGTGGCGGCGGCTCGGGCTTTGTTGCAACATACGAAGATGGAATCGAAAGAAATCGTCGAGCAGTCGCTAAAGATCGCAGCGGACATATGTGTGTACACGAATCAGAATATCGTGGTCGAAACATTGGGATAATATATCCTGCCGAAAACTAGATTTTTTTGGTCAGGATAACAAGGTGGAAGTGCATTTAGAAAATTATGGAAGAATTAACTCCAAAACAAACCGTTGAGGCATTGGACAAATACATCGTGGGTCAGGCGGCGGCTAAGCGAGCGGCGGCGATCGCGATACGAAATCGATGGCGACGTAAACAGTTGCCCGACAATCTACGCGAGGAAGTCGGCCCAGCCAAC
The DNA here is from genome assembly GCA_965364865.1 of uncultured bacterium. Lineage (GTDB taxonomy): Bacteria > Planctomycetota > Phycisphaerae > UBA1845 > UBA1845 > CBDTZI01. Next base: position 743 of record CBDTZI010000335.1, read on the forward strand.
ATGATTCTCATTGGCCGAACCGGTGTGGGTAAAACCGAAATCGCCAGACGTCTTGCGAACCTGGTCAACGCGCCTTTCGTCAAAGTGGAAGCGACGAAATATACCGAGGTCGGATATCATGGCCGGGATGTAGAGAGCATGGTTCGTGATCTGGTCGAACTCGCGATTCATATGGTCCGAGACGAACAGACCCAGGTCGTGAAGTCGGAAGCGGAAAGATTAACCGAAGAACGTCTGCTGGACGCGATCATTCCACCGATTGAACACGAAATGATGTCGGTTGAGGTGGATGAGGAAACGGCGTCTCGTCGCCATCGTAATCGCGAAAAGTTTCGTTCACAGCTACAGTCCGGCGAGCTGGATGATCGACCCGTAGAGGTGACGACCGAGCAGAAGTCGGCTCCGATCGGCATAATGGCGGCTTTCGGCGGTGATCAGATGGACCCCGATATGCAGGGTTTTCTAGATCGAATCATCCCATCACAAACATCTCATCGTTCTGTCCCCATACACGAAGCTCGAAAGATCATGTTCGAACAGGAGTGTGAAAAACTGATTGATCGTGAAAAAGTCACCGAGATGGCTTTACATCGTACCGAGAACAGCGGGATTATATTTATTGACGAGCTGGATAAACTAGCCGCGCCATCCAAATCACATGGCCCGGACATCTCCAGGCAGGGGGTTCAGCGAGATTTGCTGCCGATTATTGAGGGCAGCACGGTTTCCACAAGGTATGGGGCGGTCAAAACCCACCACATTCTGTTTATCGCTGCCGGGGCGTTTCATGATTGCAAGCCAAGCGATCTCATGCCCGAGCTACAAGGCCGGCTACCGATCCGGGTTGAGCTTGAGGACCTGACGCGTGACGACTTCCTCCGAATCCTCACCGAGCCTGAAAACGCGTTAACGAAGCAGCATATCGCTTTGCTCGGTACAGAAGGGGTGAAGATCGAATTTACAGATGACGCCATCGATACGCTGGCGGAAATCGCTTTCAAAATCAACCAATCCACCGTCAATATCGGGGCACGTCGCCTGATGACGGTGATGGAAAAGTTGATGGAGGAAATCAGCTTCGACGCTCCGGACCATAGCGGTCAGTCGATCAATATCGACGCGGCTTATGTGAACGAAAAATTGGCTGCGATATGCGAAGATAGCGATTTGAGCCGCTTCATTCTGTAATAACCAATTTTTCTATCCATCACTGCCTGGTTTGGTATGCGTGGCGCCTCACCGAAATCCGTGTTATCGGACTATGTTTCGGGTCGGTGGTGTTTTAGCTCGAATCGAGTGGGTGAGAAAATTTTTAAAAGTTCTAAAAGTTGCCCGCTGGCGGTGGCCGATCTATTCTCTTATACTGGCGCGTTCCTGATGGATTGTGAGAATTCGCGATTTTTCAGGGCGTAGGCTGGTGAATGGGAGTTGTAAGTCACTTTTTTCGAAAGGAACAGGGTTTTCAGTGATTAAGGTCAGACCACGAGGTAACGAATCCATACAACAGATGTTAAAACGTTTTAAGCGACTTTGTCAGCGTGAGGGATTAACCCGCGATATGAAAAGGCATAGTTATTACGAAAAACCTTCCGAGCGAAAGCGTCGACAAATCCGTAAATCGATTCGTAAAGTTGAAAAAGAAGGCGTTGACGGGGCTCCGACTCGATCTTATCGATCTGCCTGATCCTGCGACTGTTCAATAAAATAAACTATTCCGGTTGATGGCTATTATGCTGTCAGCCGGTTTTTATTTATGCCGAGTTGAATTGCTGATCAAGCTACATCAAGTGATGGGTAGCTAATCCACGCCTGCAACGTAAAAAAATAATAACAATTGGAAACGTGACGCTACTTGATGAACCCGTTATAGTTCTACACGGGTTGGAAAAATATTTCGAGTTGAAAGCAGGAGCGATATGGTCGAACAAAAAGTCGCATTGGTTACGGGCGGGTCGCGGGGTATTGGTCGTGCGACATGCGTAGAACTGGCGAAGGTCGGATACGCGATACTCATCAACTTCAATGAGAACATCGGGGCCGCCGAAGATTCGAAACACGAGGTAACCAAGCACGATGTCCCCGTGGAAATTTGTCAGGCTGACATCACCGCCCGCTCTCACCGAGACCTGTTGGTCTCGTACACCATGGAACGCTTTGGCCGCATCGACATGCTGGTCAACTGTGCGGGCGTCGCTCCCCAGGTACGCAAAGACATTCTCGAAACCGAAGAGGAAAGTTTCGACTACATCTTAAATACAAACTTGCGGGCACCGTATTTTCTGACTCAGCGTGTCGCACGGGAAATGATTGAGCAGATAAAATCCAAGATGATTGAGGATGCCAACATCGTCAACATCAGTTCATTGCGATCGTATACTGCGGCGGGGAATTATGGCGAATACTGCATCAGTAAAGCGGGTATGAGCATGGTGACGAAGTTGTTTGCGGTGCGGTTAGCCGAGTATGGCATTAACGTTCACGAAATCAGCCCTGGCATTATTCAAACCGATATGACTTCCGATCAAACCGTTCAGGATCATTACAATGCCAAAATAGCAGCGGGTATGACGCCGATTAATCGCTGGGGTAAACCGGAAGAAGTGGGCCGGGCGATCGCAGCTATTGGTCGCGGCGATTTTCCGTTTAGTACGGGTAGTGTATATCACGTCGACGGCGGGGGGCACTTGCGACATCTGTAACATCAGTGTTTATCACGCCCAAGCTTGCGTGAGCATGCCACCCTAATCAATCGTATATAAAAACCATCTCTGTTTTGGGTTTCCCGATTTTAGGGGCTGACGGATAAAGTAGACCGTCCAGGTCGAATCGTCACTCATCAGAATTTTGTAATAATGACGGCGAAGGTAGAGTTCACCCTGTGCAGCGCTTCCCTCTCGTGATGATTCCTTCCAGGCTTGGAGTAATTCCACGATATCAAACGCTTCGTCTCGCCATGTAAATCCTGCCGGTAGACCTGGTTCACCACGAGCCATACGCGACGCGTTGAACGTGCTGCTTTGTGGTTTGATCGCTTCGCTGATGAGTTCGGGCATATCATTTCTCGCTTTTGTACAAGGTAACATTTTCATTCAGATTCGGATAGGATATTTTGTGATGAAAAGCGATAAACAATTGATCTACTTTTCCATGCCCGGCTTGCGGGTGCAGGATATCGACGAACAATCGACGCCAACGCTATACGGATGGGCGAATCGCGGGGCGATGGCTACGCTGGTGCCGACCTTTCCTTGCGTGACCTCCTGCGTACAGGCAAGTCAGTGGACGGGAACCGGGCCGGGTGAACACGGTGTGATCGCCAACGGGTTTTACCATCGAGATCGCCGCGAAGTAGAGTTTTGGGTGGCGAAAAACGACGTAATCGCAGGAGAGCAAATCTTCGACGCAATCAAATCGAAACGATCTGATCTGACCTCGACTGTCTGGCATGCACAAAACATCAAAGAGTGCGGAGCAGATTATATTGTCACCCCAGCTCCGATTCACGAGGAGGACGGTACGACCAAGCTATGGTGTTATTCCAAGCCGGAAGGTTTCTATCAACAGCTTATTGATGAGTTGGGTCATTTTCCACTGCAATATTACTGGGGGCCGCTGTCGAATATCGAATCGACGCGTTGGATTCTTAATGCAGCTGCGAAGTTGGTTGATATGCACGCGCCGAATTATCACTGGATCTATATTCCATATCTCGACTACGCTTCGCAAAAGTTTGGCCCCAACAGTCCACAAGCGAAAACCGCTTTGCAGGAATTGG
>CBDTZI010000336.1:0-4515 GCA_965364865.1 uncultured bacterium
GAAATGAGAGAAGTTCGCGTTGAGTGTCGGGCGACGATTGGTCAGATCGGCAATACCGAACATCAGAATTTGCGATGGGGTAAAGCGGGTCGAATGCGACACAAAGGACGCAGACCTCACGTTCGTGGTACCGCACAAAATCCCGTCGCACACCCGCTGGGTGGTGGCGAAGGTCGAAGCGGTGGAGGTCGTCACCCGTGTAGCCCGACTGGTGTATTGGCCAAGGGCGGTCGAACGCGTTCGCCGAGCAAAGTATCGAATCGGCGTATCTTGCGTAGAAGAAAGAGTAAACGGTATGGAACGATTCCTATACCTAAGAAATAAAATTGGTCGTAACTTTATATAGGTTGTTAATTAACTTTACTTTGATGATGTGAATGCAATATGACTCGATCTGCTAAAAAAGGCCCTTACGTTGACGAAAAGCTTTATCAAAAAGTGATGCGCTTGAAAGCCACCGGTGGGGGTCCAGCGATCAAAACCTGGGCACGGGAATGTACTATCGTGCCTGAGTTTATTGGTCAGAAATTCGATGTTCATAACGGTAAAGTGTTTAACCAGGTCTATGTGACAGATGATATGGTCGGTCATAAGCTGGGTGAATTTTCACCGACGCGTACTTTCCGCGGTCATGGTGGTAAGAAACGATAGTCGCGTTTGTTGATTTGATATCGATTGGTCAGATGCAGGGTTTGTAACGATGGATGATAAGAAGCTTTGGAGGGCGACCCATAAGTTCGCCAAGATTGCGCCTCGAAAAGTAAGGTTGGTTATCGATTTAATTCGTGGCCAGCGATGTAGTGACGCGATTAATCAGCTTCGTTTCTATCACCAACGTAGCGCTCGGATGATTGAAGCAGTGTTGAAATCAGCGATGGTCAACGCGGACGAGCAGGAAGCGGATATGTCCAAATTGTTCGTGGCTGAGGCTCGGGTCGACGGTGGTCCGTATCAGCGTCGATGGCGACCGAAGGATCGTGGTCGGGCGCATCCGATTGCAAAACGTACGAGCCATATTATTGTTAAAGTGGCTGAAAAATAAACGAAAAACGATTTTTTCACTTTGCCCCGTCAATCATTTGATGGATGGGTGCGGGAGTATGCTGTGGGACAAAAGGTTAACCCAACTGGATTTCGGATCGGTATTACAGAGGACTGGCGTTCGCGCTGGTTTGCCCCGAAAGCGGCGTTTGCGGAGTTTCTGGTTGAAGATCAGAAAATTCGCAAGTTCGTTGACACTCGGTTGAATCGAAATCCACCGTACGCAGCTGTGTCCAGAGTTGAAGTTGAACGCACGCGGAACGAAGTGAAGGTGATTCTTCATACCGCACGTCCGGGTTTGGTCATTGGCCCTAAAGGGGCTGAGGTTGATCGATTGAAAGCCGAACTGGAAGATCTGATTGATCGTCAGATCAATCTCAACATTGTTGAAGTGAAAAACCCTGATAGCAACGCCAAGTTGGTCGCGGAAGCGGTGGCGGAGCAGTTGAAAAAACGTGCCGGATTCCGTCGCATCATGAAAATGAAAATGGATGCTGCGATGGCCTCGGGTGTTCTGGGCATCAAAATTATTTGTAAGGGTCGTCTCGGCGGTGCGGAGATGGCGAGAACCGAACGTCAGGTTCGCGGATCGATTCCCTTGCATACATTACAGGCCCATGTGGATTATGGAACAGCAACTTGCTTTACGAAGTATGGTGCGATCGGTGTAAAGGTTTGGTTATATCTTGGACGCTACGGCGAAGAGGTAACGTTGCAGGATCAACCCCAGGGTCGTGGTCGTAGAGGCAAGCGTGGTTAATACTCTTTCGCATTTGCGAAGGACCGGAGAATACCTATGGCGTTAATGCCCAAAAGAGTGAAATGGCGTAAGAGCCAGCGAGGCAAGCTTCGCGGGGTCGCCAATACGGGTAACCGGATTTCGTTCGGCGAATATGGTTTACAGTGTTTGGAACCGAAGTGGATCACCGCTCGACAGCTTGAAGCGGGTCGTGTCGCTGCGACGCACTATCTTCACCGTGAAGGTAAAGTTTATGTGCGTCTGTTCCCGGCGAAACCTGTATCCGCTAAGCCATTGGAAACTCGAATGGGTAAAGGAAAAGGAGATCCGGCGTTTTGGGTTGCCTGTGCCCGTCCGGGAACCATGTTATACGAAATTGGCGGCGTGGAAGAGGATATTGCTCGAAACGCGATGGCGCGTGTGGCTATGAAAATGCCTTGTCGCGTTCGCTTTGTGAAGCGTCGTCACAGTCTATAAATGATCGTACATACGGTTGATGGGATTGAAGTAACCAAAGATGAAAACAGTTGATATAAGACAAATGAAATCAGCCGAGCTCCATGTGGACCTGGAACGCGTACGTCGTCATCTGTTTGATCTTCGTGCTCAGGCAGTGACCGAAAAACTGGAAAACCCGCATCAGTTGAAGTGGGCCAGAGCCGATATCGCTCGGATATTAACTATCCTGCGTGAACGTGGTGAGAAAGTAACTTAAAAGAAATTTTTCAGGATAAAAGTATTCCTGACAGTTTTCATAAACGAATTTTCCTAAATAAGGAATTGTAATTGATGGCAGACGCAGCCAAAAAAACAGAATCAGACTCCACCCGAGGCATGCTGGACAAGCGAATCGGAACGGTGGTCTCGGACAAAGGCGATAAGACGATTACGGTGCGCTACGAGTTTATTGTCAAGCACCCCAAGTATGGCAAGTACTATCGTCGCTCCGGTAAGCTGCGTACGCATGATGAGAAGAATGAAGCCAGGATTGGTGATAAGGTGGAGGTGGCTTCGTGCCGGCCTTATTCAAAGACGAAAAACTGGCGACTCACGCGTATTCTACACCAGGCAGATGTCGGGTAGTTCAGATTGCGAAGATGAATTCGCACTAAAAAAGTTTGAAGCCGGGTCGGACTCGGTGATGGAATAAGAATCATGATTCAGATGCAAACCATGGTAGACGTCACGGACAACACGGGTGCGAAATCCGCGATGGTCATTAACGTCTATAAAGGCAGTACGTCGGCTCGTGGCAAAAAGCGTTTGAAAAACGCAAGGATTGGCGACATCGTTCTGGTAACGGTTAAAAAATCGTTACCCAAGAGTGATTTCTCCGGCGGGGTGGACCGCAAGGATCGATCCAAACGTCGCAAGGCCAAAGCGGTTGTGGTACGCATGGCTATGCCCACCCGTCGTTCGGATGGAAGCTATGTCAAGTTCGACAGTAACGCGGTTGTGCTTTTAGATGAGAAAAACGAGCCTCGTGGCACACGAATTTTCGGTGCGGTTGCTCGTGAGCTTCGCGAAAAGAATTTCATGAAAATTGTTTCTCTTGCAGAAGAGGTTGTTTAATACGGGTGTAACGCATGGCACAGAACATTAAGAAAAACGATATTGTTGAGGTCCGGTGCGGAGATCACCGCGGTGCTCGTGGTAAGGTGCTGAAAGTGGACGTTCGCAAACAACAGGTGGTTGTCGAAGGCATCAACCTGGTGTATCGCCACGTTCGACCGACCCGAAAAAATCCACAGGGTGGCCGAATTCAAAAGGAAGCTCCGATTCATATATCGAATGTATTGCCGTTCGATTCAGCTTCGGGCCGTGCCCATCGGGTTCATTTTGTTGTCGATCGCGATAAGGCGGGTAGAGTGACCAGTAAACGTCGTGTCACACAGGCGAATCATACGTTACACACGCTGACGCGCAAGGATAAATAGTAGAATATAGACAGATAAAATCGTTCCGTCGCATTTTGTAAAGTTGAAAAACATGGCCAGGTTAATGGAAAAATATAAAACGGAAGTGATACCCGCCTTGAAGGAGGATTTGGGTATTGCGAATCTGATGTCGATACCGCGACTACAAAAGGTCGTGGTTTCGATGGGCACGGGTTCTCCGGTGGTGGATAAGAATCGTTTGCCGACGGTCATCAAGGATATGATTACCATAACAGGTCAAAAACCTCAGATTCGTCGTGCGTCCAAGGCGGTATCAAATTTTAAGATTCGTCGTGGCTATGACGTAGGATGTCGTGTGACGCTTCGCGGTCGACGGATGTACGAGTTTGTGGATCGTTTGTTTAACGCGGCGATTCCTCGACTTCGTGACTTTCGGGGACTGAGTCCCAAAAGTTTTGATGGCCGGGGTAACTATTCGATGGGTATTCCGGATCAAAGTATATTTGCTGAAATTAATCTGGGCTCCATTACAGTAAGTCAAGGCATGAACATTACATTCGTCACCAGCGCAACGGATGACAACAGTGCTCACGCTTTGTTGAAATATCTGGGTATGCCTTTGAAGCAGGCAGAAGGTGAAGAAAACTGATGGCAACCAAAGCTTGGATAAACAAAGCCAATAAAGAGCCAAAATATATGTCGCGCAAGATTCGTCGCTGTCAGCTTTGCGGACGTTCACGTGCGGTTTATCGCAAGTTTCAGGTTTGTCGTATTTGTTTTCGGCAGCTCGCCCTGGAAGGGCTGATTCCGGGTGTTCGTAAAGCTAGCTGGTAAGTA
>CBDTZI010000337.1:0-4471 GCA_965364865.1 uncultured bacterium
CAAAAACGCCAGAGTTTGATCTGATCGTCGATCTGATAGTGGCTGAAGGCTGGGGGACAATGGGTCTCGAATATCGTCCACGTACCCACCATGTAAGCGTGTTTCGGATCCGCGCCATGTGCCGGTAAACTGCTAAACACGCCGAGAACCAACAAAAATCCAAGTGTCCTTCTCATTTTTTTGCTCCGTTGTGACGATTTGTTAAACCGCTAACATGCTTATATACGAACTATACGCCGACGACAACAAAGGCGCCCCAGTACCTCGGGTTTCGCCATCTGCCACCGGTCGATAACTCTTGCTGTGCGAGGCGTAGCGCTTTCTGAGGTGACTCGCCACGAATCCAAGCTCTGTAGAAGGCTTCCATCAAATCCGAAGTCGCCCTATCGGATACCTGCCACAAGCTCGCCACGACCTGGCGCGCGCCCCCGATGATGAAACCGCGGGCGAGGGAGATGGGTCCTTCTCCGCGAATGCGGGTACCTAGTGCGGTGTCGCAAGCGCTCAGTACGACTAGGTCGGCTCGTAATCCAAGGTCGTATATCTCTGGCAATGTCAGCATGCTGTTGAGCTCATTGCCACGCTCATCGATGGCCGTCAGCACCAGGCCCGTCGAATTCGGACGATCGGAGTCAACCACGCCATGCGTCGCCAGGTGAACGACGCTATAGCGCGCCAACTCTTGGTCCAACAGCGCGCTTTTTGTCGCCGTGAATCCGTTCATCGCACGAACGTCGAAACCATCTATGCGCTGGCTAAAATTTATCGTTCGACCCGCAAAAACAACCAGGCCCAACGACAAATACGCCTTCTGCTGGAACTGGATCCCAAACACGACGCCGCCCGCGAACTGCTTGCACAAATCTATTCCGAGCAGGGAAAACGCAATGAGGCGATAGAACACATTCAAAAGTTAATGAAGCTTACAGACAAACTCACCACGAAAATTCGCTGTAAAATCATATTAAACGCCGACGCCCAGAATGATCCCAAAACGATTCGCAGCCAACTGCTTCGAGCCATGGAAACCGGTACCCCCGATGCTGAAACGTTGATCGCGATCGCGTTGACGTATGGCCCCGATGAACTCCAACAACAAAAGGATTACCTGCTACGGGCGTTGGCGATTACACCCGACCACATTGACACCTTGCAAATCCTCGAAAACACGCAGCGAAAATTATTGGATTTTGAGCAGGCTGCCCAAACCCGTAGCCAACTGATGGAAATTTATCCCAACCGATATGAATGGAAAATTCGCCTGATCGAAATGCTATGGGACATTCATGAATTCGACTCTGCCGTTTCGTTAATTCAAGACACGCTCGCCGGCGATCACTTGAAGGAGGATCAGATTCGCAACTTACGAATCGCCCTATTAGAAACATACCGTATCGCCAAACAAGATGACAAACTCATACACCAGATCAAGGCGTGGATCGGAGAATTGGGTGAGACCAGTCCCTGGATGCTCCACCTGGCGGATGAATATGTACGAAAAGAAAAATACGAACTGGCGATTCTGATCTACAAAAGAATCTACAAAGAAAATCCAAACCAGTGGAAAAGCTTTCGCGTATTGGTCAGTACTCTGCAAAAGGAGGGCCAATTTGAACAGGCCTCGCAATACGCGCTGGATCGGCTGAGCCTGGACCCGGACAACGACACCGCGGTCTGGACGATGGCTGAGCTGTTATCCGATGCGGGTCGAATCGACGACATGAAGGAACTCATTCAAAATCGACTGCTGCTTACCTTAAATCGCAGCGCATTCCAAAACATACTCATCGATCATCTGCGCGTGAAAAACCGACACGACGAGGGAACCGAATACATTGAATCCCTGATCGACGAAATCCTCTCGCTGATTCAGGATATAGACGAAGGAAAAGCCGTTCACAATATCACCCTACAGGAAAACCGAGCCATCCATCGCCTGCCCAACAAACCGTTTACGCTCGACAGGTTGCATGAGCGTATTCAACAACTTCGATTTCGATATGCGCTGGCAAACATCGCCTCCAAAGATTTCCAACAGGCCATAGATCAGATCAATCTCTGGCTCAAGGAAGTTAGAAATCCTCAAATTCAATTGGGTTACTTACAACTTTTAGCCGCGGCTCAACGCGGCGATCACAACGAAAAAGAAGCCACGCTTACTCTGGAACGTGCTTTACAACTCAAACCGGATGATGCCCCACTTCGCAACGACATTTCGTACAGTTGGATCGACCAGGGTATTCGCCTGGTCGAAGCGGAGAAAATGATCCGCTATGCGATCTATCGCAGGCCTCGCCAACGGGCCTATCTCGACACTTATGGCTGGTTGTTGTACAAAAAGGGTGAATTTACCCAGGCCCGTAAATGGCTCGAACGTGCATGGAAGTCTGTCGGCCGAGATGATCCGGTGGTCTACGATCATCTGGGTGACACGCTCTGGCGTATGGATAAAAAAGACGAAGCGATCGAACATTGGAAAAGGGCTGCGGCATTGACCGTAGATAAAACAGAGGAAGATCTTTTAAGCGACGACGAACGACGCGTACAAGCTACGATTGAGCAAAAAATCAATGCGGCGCAATCAAATGGGTCGCCCGAAATCGCGCCGTTAATGAAACTTACGAACGCTGAAGCCGACGACAACAATAATGATGATTAAACTTACACGATGCACACAGGAGACTAATCTTGTCTGGTCACTCTAAATGGTCAACGATCAAACATAAAAAAGCGGCGCTGGATGCCAAACGAGGAAAATCGTGGAGCAAACTTGCCCGCGCGATTACGATGACAGCCAAGAACGGCGGCAACCCCAACGACAATCCCAGTCTGCGCCTCGCGATCGAAAAAGCCAAAAACGACAACATGCCCAAAGACACCATCGAAAAAGCCATTAAAAAAGGTACGGGCGAACTGCAAGGTGAAAGCCTGGAAGACGTTCGATACGAAGGGTATGGCTCCGGTGGGGTCGCGGTCATGGCACAAGCGGTCACCGACAACCGCAACCGCACCAGTGGTGAAATAAAAAAGATTTTTGAACGCGCCGGCGGCAATCTCGGCCAGCCCAATTGCGTCGCGTTTCAGTTTCACAAAAAAGGTGTCATCCTTATTGCAGGCGATAAAACCACGGAAGATCAAATCATGGAGATCGCATTGGAAGCTGGCGCCGACGATGTTCATTCCAGTGAACTGGTCCACGAAGTGATCACTTCTCCCGAATCGTTTGAGGAGGTCAAAAAAGCCGTCGAAACCGCCTCGGTCGAAATTCAATCGGCGGATCTTTCCATGGTGGCTGACAACGAAATCACGTTGGATTTGGACACCGCCCGCAAGGTGCTCAGACTGATCGACAAGTTGGAAGAGCAGGAGGATGTGGACGCGGTGTATACCAATATCGATATCCCGGATGATGTGGTGGCCGAGTTAGCCAAAGAGTAATCCCTGACAGAAATTCAGGCCTTATATCCACAACACATTCGATTCCGTGTAAAACCTCTAAGACACGCCATTATTCCAGATTATCTTTTAGAAGGATGATCCCTAATGGCACCCCCCTATTCAGGCCTGAAATCGGCCAAAATAGTTATCGGAGCCAGAATTGAGGACTGAATTTGACCTTGCCGCTGTCCGATAAGACACCTAGAATAGGCATGGGTGTATCATCGCCCGATATGGGGTAACAGGTGCAAAAATGAGTGACTGGCTAGAAGCAGAACAGCGTATTGAACGGGCGCAACAACTTTGCGAATCTCGTCGATGGGCGGAAGCGTTGAAGGAGATGGATGCCGCATTATCCATCAATCCTCACAACGCCTCTTGGCATGCGCAGCGCGGGATTTTGCTGGAAGAGTTAAACCGTTTCGACGACGCCGCAGAAGCGTTTGAAAACGCTGCGGATTTAGAACCCGAAGACCGCGACATTCAGGTGGCTTACGGTGCGTCACTCATCAGGCTCGGACGCTACGCCAGAGCGATCACCATTTTCAATCAATTGGCCAAGTTGTATCCTGATTTTGAACCGGCGTATTGTCATCGTGTTCAAATCTACGCAGAAATCGGTCAACACGAACAAGCTGAGGAGATGTTTTATTCCGCTCAACAGCTCGACGAGTACTGCCCCCACTGTTTCTATCACATGGGTGTATCATTGGCCGCGGTGGATCAAACCGAGCGTGCGATCTATTGCTGGGACAAAACCCTCGAAATTGAACCGAACTATTTAGGCGTCTATCAGAGAATCGCACAGGCGTATCGTGATAAAAACGATTTGAAAAAAGCACGCGAATATCTGATTCGCGAAATCCGAACGGATCCAGGCAATATCGACCTGTTATATGAGATGGCTGATCTTACACTAGAGTCCGGTCAGACCGCAGCAGCGGCTGCCAAGTTTGGTCAGATTGTCGAACTCGATCCTTATCATGCACAGGCGCATTACTCTCTTGGAAAAATCTGGATCAAGATGGGTCAG
>CBDTZI010000338.1:0-4450 GCA_965364865.1 uncultured bacterium
TTACGATCGATAGGCTTGGTCGCGAACTCGTCGCAACCAGCGTCGAGGCATTTTTGTCGATCACCCGCCATAGAGTGTGCTGTGAGTGCAATAATTGGCTTTTTGTAACCACGCTTCCGTAACTCTCTGGTAGCGGTATAACCATCCATCACGGGCATTTGCATATCCATCAGGATCAGATCAAATACTTCGGACGACGCCAAATCCAATGCTTCTTGGCCGTTATTTGCAATAACAACTTTGGCTCCGGTCTTTGTAAGTACAAATTCAATCAATCTCTGATTATCCGGGTTGTCTTCCGCCAATAAGATGGCTCCCTTGAGTTGAACGGATTTGATACCGTCGCTGGCCACCAATTCCTTCGAGGATATCTGCGGATCAGGATGATCAATGAAGTGGACGTCCACGAGCGAACCCGTAGTGATGGTTGCGCGAAAGGTGCTTCCCTCTCCCAGAAGACTCATCACAGAGATGTCACCACCGAGTGCCTGAGCCAATCTTCTGGAGAGTGCAAGCCCCAGTCCAGTTCCACCATATCGACGTGCCGCGGACTCATCCACCTGCGAAAACGGCTTAAAAAGTTTAGCCATTTGAGGACCGCTCATGCCAATCCCACTATCCTTTATGTCGAATTCGATCATAGTGTTACTTGGGTCTGCGCTTCTTTGACATCGTGCGATTATATTGATTCCACCTTCATCCGTGAATTTGATCGCGTTCCCTACAAGATTCACTAATATTTGGCGTACCCGTATAGCGTCTGTTTGAATATACGCCGGAATGGGGCCGTCGAATTCAACGCCAATGGACAACCCCTTTTCTTCAGCACGCATACGCATCAAATCGATCACCTCTGCAATCAATTCAGAGGGTGAACATTGGTTTCGCCTGATGACCAGCTTACCGGCCTCGACCTTGGCAATGTCAAGGATATCGTTAATTAATTCCAACAGATATTTTCCGTTTCTTCGGATGGTTTGGATGGCCTCCATGCACAAAGGTGAGGCGTTTTCAACCTTATAGTTTTCTAAAAGCACATCCGCATAACCAAGTATCGCCGTCATGGGAGTGCGAATCTCGTGACTCATATTGGCGAGGAAGGAACTCTTGGCTTCGTTGGCCTGGCTGGCCTTTCCCATAGCCTTGCGTAGAGCATCGGATCGCTTCTGGACTTCCATTTCCAGATGGATCACATAATCGCGTTGCTCACGGATGCGTTCTTCTCGCTCTTCGATAATCGTAGTCACGGCATAAGTATGGGCTTGCTTCAGTGTATCCTGCTCGGCCAGCAGTTGCTTCACACGCTGAGTTTGTTCGTTGTAGTCTCTAAACGACTGGATCCCAAGCCAAACGACCGACCCGTATGTCGCGAAATTTTGATATTGGGATTCTAGTTGTTGTACGGTCCTCTCTGTGTCCAGAGATAGACCACTCAGTATCCCGTTGTTGGTTTCGTGAGTCAGTCGAATCCCGAAACCTGTTTGTGGATGTGAGCCGACATCGCATTCGAGAGTACAATAACGCTGGGTAGAGAGATGCTGGGCAATCGTAGTAGCTACCCTTCGGATGGTTTCCGCATCACCCAGAAAACCTGATTTCTCGGCGGCAATGATTCGACCCTCATCGTCGGTAAGCATAATGAGCGAAACGTTCAGTTCTCGCATCAATTGCAGGGCGGAGCAGAGACAACCTGATTCATCCGCAGGGATCAGATCACATCCGAAAAGGTTGTCAAGCTCAGCGAAAATGTTAGCCATAAAGTTTATATCCTGAAGATATCTTCATACAGGGAGAACTCATGATCCAGATCCGACACGAGTACTTTAAGGTCCTCTTTTTGAAGTGACAGTCCTTCAAGGGCCGCCTGCGGGAATCGGACCAATTTTATCCCCACAGAGGAAATATCTTTTAATGTACAAATCAGATTGGCGACTTCAACACAATACACAATCTTTTCATCATCCCCTCGATAATTTTCGGACATGTGATGAAAACGAACCGCCGCCTGAACCGCCGGGGGAAATTTCCATGCCTCCGCAATGCGAGCGCCGAGCGTCGTGTGATCGAATCCAAGGTATTCACGTTCTGAATCAGCCAACGGCTTGTCGGGAGATAAAGCATTGATCATCACACTGAAGGGTTCATGAACATATTGATCTTCCAGAATAATTCCAATGTCGTGTAGCAGGCCGGCTAAAAAGGCGTCCTCGAAATTTTGCATTTTACATCGCAGGGCAATCAGACGGGCACAAATTCCCACGGAGATCATGTGCTGCCATAGGGCCGATCGCTGGTATTGACCCACTGCAACTTCTTTTTTGAAGGATTCACTGACCGAGCCGGTGATCGCCAAATTACGAACCTGATTGAAGCCGACAAAGCTGATCGCTTGTTGAAGATTCGTGATCTTGGATCGCATCGCATAAGCAGCCGAATTCACACACTTGAGTACTCGTGCACTGAGAGAGGGATCGGACTCAACCGCATCTTTCAAATCCTGAGTGGTTGAATCGGAATCATTAGCCAACTTCATTACACGCATAGCCACATGCGGGAGTGTTGAGATTTCGCTGATCCGTTTCAACACCTTGTCGATAGGAACATGCGGCATTGGCGCTAATGAATGTACTGCAGTCTCCGACATATCAAATGGTTCCATCGCTATCCTTTGACAAGACTCACTGTGCAGATTCCATCACGTCTTGTAACGGGCAAAAAAAGAAGAAAAAAAACCTACTATCGTTTATCGGCTATGAAATACCCATTCATCAATTATCTATACACCCGTTACACACTATGAATAAACATACAATCGCCAGAATCTGTGCAAGCTGGCTGTCAGAGTCAATTGATAAATTAAACTCAAACCCGTGTTCGACAGCACCGTTTCTTTTGTTCAAATACGTCTTAGCACACCGTTACATACACCGATAGGCTGTAAATCATTATGGTTTTCGACATTCTGATGATCGGAAACACTGTATTGGCTTTTTCACCCGTCCGATCACTAGGCTATTGGTTGCGATAGCCATTGTGAAGCAGATCTTCAAATTGTGTGATATCCCCGATCTGTCCAAAAATGATAATTGGTCGATCGAGTCGTTATTGTAAACATTCGAGGATCAAACATCATCAATTTTATATAAAGTGCCATATCATTTCACTTCTATTGAAGGTGCTGCGTGTAGATATTCGTACCCACCGTTATGTGATCTGCACCAGGCTCGTAGATCAATTTGAAACGAGAGAGGTCCAATAAAGTCCCTCCCAAAGCCCAAAGGCAATCCCAGTGCAGCACTCATTCAACAAACGCGAAGTATTTCGAGCAAACGGGTAATACACCTAGAGAACTCACCCCACTCCCCGATTATAGCATTCCACGCAGCAACCAAGACCCTCGTCGCTAGAATCATGGATGTGGCTCACGTCATAAATCGGGCCCGAATCCTATGTGGCGGACCTTACCACCCCCTTTCCGAGCATAAAATTCGGGATAGATGACAAATGGACTAAAATAGATACACTCTCTACCTTTGACAATCGTTGGCGACATCCCTATACCCCTCAGGAACCGAGTCCTCCAGAGCCGAGTATTGATAGATAGATTGAACCACAACATGAGGAGTAGTAGTGATTAAGGAAACCATGATAGATCAACCCGTACCACCCCCTGCCTACTTATTTCCGCGGGCGTCCCGATTGCAGCGTTTCGTAACGCTGCTCGTAATCGTGATTCCGTTTTTAGCTGTCATCGCCGCGATCGTAAATCTCTGGGGATGGGCGTTTACATGGGTCGAACTCACTCTACTGGTCGTGATGTACTTCGCAACGGGGTTTGGAATTACCATTGGCTATCACCGACTCTTTACCCATCGATCGTTTGATACAAGCCGCCCGATGAAGTTCATGTGGGGCGTCCTCGGATGCATGTCGGTCCAGGGTCCAATCTTGAAATGGGTTGCCATTCATCGAAGACATCATCAATACAGTGACATCGAACACGATCCCCACTCGCCCCACCATTTTGGTGGCGGCGTCCGCGGAATACTTGTCGGATTCTGGCACGCACACGCGGGGTGGATGTTCACGGCCGATCATCCGAACCTCAGCGACTATGTGGGAGATCTTCAATCTGACCGACTCATTCGCGTCACAAGCAACCTCTTCCCCCTCTGGGTATTTCTTGGGCTGGTGATTCCCATGGCCATCGGAGGTTTAATCAACATGAGCTGGACGGGCGCATTTTTAGGCCTGCTTTGGGGCGGGCTTGTGAGAATGTTCCTCGTTCACCACGTCACTTTTAGCATCAACTCCATGTGTCATATATGGGGGGGGCAGCGATTTGATTGTCATGACCAGAGCCGTAATAACGTCATCGCGGGTGTCTTTGCATTGGGCGAAGGTTGGCACAACAACCATCATGCGTTCCCTACATCGGCTCGGCATGGTT
>CBDTZI010000339.1:0-4434 GCA_965364865.1 uncultured bacterium
TCGGCAATATATTGAAAATCTGCAGGTTATGACTAACATTTCTCGCTTCGCGGAGCAAGATTACGCTGGGTGCAAAATCCAACGCGTCGCGTACCAACCATCTGGCCGCCTCGGTCAGTGCTTCAAGCATCAACACGCCCGGCAACACCGGAAACGACGGAAAATGATCTCCGAGGTATTCCTCGGAAAGTGAAACAGCCTTAACCGCAACGATCTTCTCTTTGGGCGTCAGCTCTATGATGTTGTCGATCAAACCAAATTTCACGTTGTTGTGATCCGTGGGTTACGCCAGAATATCCTGTCCTGATGGGTTACCATACCGCAATTTCTGTGGATAAACAAAGGACGAGTCGATTGAGGGTATATGTCAAATTACATGTTCGACACAGAGTCTCGTCGGGAGTTTTTACCAGTCAAAGTGGCTGGACAGCCCGCCGCGGAGTGGTTTTTTGCGTTTTTTACGTTTGAGCGGTTCTGCGGGAGCCTGTATTTCCTCGGCGGTGGGTTCTTGTAACGCCTTGATAGACAGCGAAATTCGCCGCTGATCCTTGTCGACGCCCAGCACGCGGGCTTCGATTTCCTGGCCTTCCTGCACCACCTCGGAGCAGCTTTTGATTCGCTTGTCAGACATTTCCGAAATGTGAATCAATCCTTCGACGCCCGCCACCAACTCTACAAAGGCGCCAAATTCGGTGAGGCGAGTGACTTTGCCTTTAATAATGGATTGTTCCGTAAAGCTTTCCAGCACGTTCGCCCAGGGATCTTCGGTCGCCTGTTTCATGCTCATAGCCAAACGATTTTTGTCCACCTCAAGCCGAATGACGGTAACGTCGACGATATCGCCTTCTTTGACCGCTTCGGAAATGTTTTTGATGTGCGTCCAGCTCATTTCGGAGATGGGGATTAATCCTTCGACGCCCGGTTCCAGTTCGGCGAAGGCTCCGAAGCTGGCGGTACGAACAACCCGCACCTTGAGCGAAGTTCCAACCGGATATTTGCTTTCAACTTCCGTCCAGGGGTTGGGTAGTGATTGCTTGAGACCCAGAGAAATCCGATCGCGTTTGGTATCGATCTTCAACACCGTGACCGTGATCTCCTGGCCGACCGAAACCACGTCCTCCACTTTTTTGACATTTCCCCAGCTCAGATCGCGAATGTGGAGTAAGCCATCCATGCCACCGATGTCGACAAAGGCGCCGAATTCCGTGATTCGCCGAACAATACCCGTTCTGGATTGACCCGCTTCGAGTTCGTTTTTGAGTGATTCGCGTTTTTCTGCCTGTTCTTTTTCTAATATCTTGCGTCGGCTGACGATCACGTTTTTGGCGCGACGATCCAACTCTACCACTTCACATTGCAGGGATTGGTTTAGTAGTGTGGAAATATCCTTCATCGGGGCCAGACTCGCTTGTGAGCCGGGCATGAACGCTCTGATTCCGTTGACGTTGATTTCCAATCCGCCTTTGATGACGCCAGTCACACGACCCTCAACGAGCATCCCCTTGGTGAGATTGGTCCACGTCGCACGTTGCAATGATCCTTTTCGGCTCACGATCAAAATATCCGAATCGGCATCCAATCGGTCTACCACGACATCGACGCGTCGGCCGACCTCGATTTTTTCCTTCTTGCCAAACTGGGAACGAGGCATCATGCCCTGCGTTTTTACGCCGAATTGCAGGAAAATATCATCATCGTTCACCGCCACGACTGTACCGATCAGCTCGGTACCCGGCGTATTATTACTTTCCTCGGTCGTGACGCCGCCACTTAGTTCTGAAAAGTCGTCCGGGTCCATTGAAGCCATGGCGTCAGCCACTTCTCGATCGATTTCATCCATCGAAGGGGCAGTCAGGATTGTTGGATCAGCCGCGGACGATGGATCAGTCGCCGGAGCAGACTCAGCTTTGGGCGTAGACTCCGCGACGGGTGTGTTTGGAGCTGAGGTTGTTGTGGCTGGTACTGATGTCGCGGCGGAAGAGGCTTCTGATTCGGACGAAGTATTCTTCGGTTCGACATTTTCCTGTGGGTTGAGTTCAGTGTTTTCCGACATGATTTTTTCTTAATAATGGTTGTAGAGGATAACGCCTGCAGTTTTTGGCTGTTTTTTCAGGGTTTTTTTGGATTACGATCAATGATCTCACATACGCAGTGAATCTTTTCATTCCGTTACGTTTTGAAGTCTTGAAAATACCTTTCCTGCTGAAAGATACAATCTGAGATGCGAAGGCGAGGGTCAGGATTTTCGGACGCGAGGCTCCCAACTCCCACAAAGTAATTCACAACAGTTCGTTGTTTTTATCTTTATAGGCGATGCAAGTCAAGGTGTCTTGCGATTGCATTCAGACGATCTGTTGTTTAGCTCGCTTAAAACCGGGCATGTAATCCAATCTTACCTGTGGCTGGGGCTTATATATGATCCTTTCCATCAACACACGACAGAGCACTTAGTTGAGTACGTCGAATACGCAGGATCAACCGGGTGGATTCGGATGACTATAGGGTATCAGCTTCGATATTCTCCAATGTATGGAGAAACATGGCGATCGCCCTGGAAATCAGTCTATTTATAGAATAATATCGAACAGTGACACTTTAATAAAGTTTTTTACCTCGCAAATAAATCCGTAAGTGCTTTACAGGCAAGGACTTACAATAAAAACATTCCTACTGATTATTTTACGGATTATACTTGACATTGATTGTTCAAATTGGGTATATTGGGACCAAAAGGTCGTTTGTTGTGGAGGAGGATCAGGAGGCAATTCGTTTTATTGTCGCCAAATTTTGACTTTTGGGTGTCTGGGAGAGATGCACACCGGTCGACGTTTATACCTTCATGATATAAACTGAAATACACTTGTCACGCTTCCGGCGCAGCCTTGGGAGGAACGGAAGATGCGGAAAGTTATGCAGAGGGAAGAAGAGGAACGCGCAATGGATACATGTCCCCGAAGTTCAGGTTCACGTCGTTTCATTAGCAGGCTAAATAACGTTATTGCTGTTTTCGTAATAGTTGCCTTTGCAACAGCGCTATCGCCGCGCAATGTGAGTGCGCAATGTGATCTTGTTGATCCTGGCAATGGCAATACGTGTATGAACGATATCACGAGTTGCGAACTATCAAACGGTTGCGTGTCCAATGACGTATTTCTTGCGGTTTATAACGTGGTTGGGACCTGCGCCAGTGCGGGCGTGGAAGACGGCATGCCATGTATTGTAAACGCAGGCGCGGGTGACCCATGCTTCGATGACTTTGGTATTTGTTCTTCCAATTTAATTCAATGTACGATTGGTTCAGTGGTCACGGTTCATTTGCAGGCCACAATGACTGCCCAGTCCAAGGATCGTTACGATGCGGGTCTTTATGTGGCTTTGGATGGTGGCGACGGGCTGAACGGGGATTGCTTCACAACATTCTTGAACGATACACCTCTAGAACCGGGTTCAACCTATCCGGGAGAATGTCAGCCGACATGTTTTCTGACGCCATTCGATGATTGTTTATCAGATGCCGATTGTGGTGGTGGTTTGGACTTCTGCGACGGGGGTTACGATCCCGTCAGTGGTGGTGGCCCATTTTTCGACGCCGAATGTGCGGAAGACCCCAACGATATGTGCGGTGATCTGCGACAGGACGTCGATACGTTCCTCACCCTGCCCCCAATCGATATCGTCTGCCAGGACTTTGATGGTGATGGATATCTCGATCTGGGTACCTGTACGAGTTGGGAGAACAGCGCATCGGATGGCGGCAATAAACCTAGCTGCGTGAATCAGGTTGATACTTTACCTCAGACTAGCGCCAAATGTAAATGTGCATCACTACGGGTTGGTACTATTATAGTCTGCAAAGAAAGTGATTGTATTGCTTGCGAAGATTGCGGCCCAAGCGGTTTCTGTGAACCGGTTGTATGTGGTGATCCTTCAGATGCATGTCACACCATTGCTTGTGTTACGGGTCAGGACGCATGTGTAGAAACTGAAATTCCCTGTGACGATCAGGATGCTTGTCATACTGCTGCGTGTGATACACAAACCGGCGATTGCATTCAGACGCCGAACGATCCATGTGTAGATCAGGATGCGTGTCACACTGCTTCCTGCGATCCGATTGATGGATGTATTCAGACACCGAATGCACCATGCCCGGCAGGTGATGCTTGTAATATTGGTTCATGTGATCCGGTACTTGGATGTATCCTGACACCGATCCCGCCATGCCCAGAAGGTGATGCTTGTGAAACAGGTTCATGCGATTCGGTTCTTGGATGTATTCTAACACCGAACGATCCATGCCCAGAAGGCGATGCTTGTGAAACAGGTTCTTGCGATTCGGTTCTTGGATGTATTCTGACACCGATTCCAACATGCCCACCAGGCGATGCTTGTAATATTGGTTCATGTGATCCGGTACTTGGATGTATCCT
Source organism: uncultured bacterium (assembly GCA_965364865.1). Lineage (GTDB taxonomy): Bacteria > Planctomycetota > Phycisphaerae > UBA1845 > UBA1845 > CBDTZI01. The sequence continues at coordinate 4,431 of CBDTZI010000339.1, forward strand.
GACA
>CBDTZI010000340.1:0-4393 GCA_965364865.1 uncultured bacterium
AGCAAGGGTGTGTTCAGCGGACGCATTATCGTACGCGAAGACGCTCAAAAAACCGACGCCAAACAAACCAACATGACCCTGCCACTCTCCGAAGACGCACAAGTCGAGTGTAAGCCTCAACTGGAAATCTACGCCGACGATGTCAAATGCACGCATGGTGCCACCATTGGCCAGGTCAACGAGGAAGCGATTTTTTATCTTCAAACCCGAGGCATTTCCATGGAAGCGGCTAGAAGCTTGTTGGTCTACGCGTTTATTGGTGAAAGTCTGGACGAAATTCACGTCAAACCATTGCGCGATCAAGTGGAACATTGGATGTTGACGAAATTGCCTGAGGGGCAAATGTTCAGGGAGTCGACATGACCACCGCGACCCGGTCACAGGTAACGAATAACGAGACTGCGAAACCATCGCCGATGAACGTAGAAGAAATCCGTAAAGAGTTTCCCATCCTGCACCAACAGGTGAACGATAAGCCGTTGATCTATCTGGATAACGCCGCGACCGCTCAAAAACCGCAATCCGTCTTGGACGCCCTCCATCATTATTACGCAACGGACAACGCCAACATTCACCGCGGGGTGCATACGCTGAGCGCTCGAGCGACGGATGCGTATGAACAGTCGCGACGTAAAATACAAAAATTTATCAACGCACCTCGCCCCGAGGAAATCATTTTTGTTCGCGGAGCCACCGAGGGTATCAATCTGATCGCTCAAACCTATGGGCGGCTCGTGTTGAAAGAAGGCGACGAAATTCTCATTTCCGCGATGGAACATCACTCCAACATCGTTCCCTGGCAGATTCTCTGCGAACAAACGGGTGCGAAAATTCGCGTGATCCCGTTCAATGATAAGGGCGAGATTTCCATTGCAGATTATGAAAACACCTTCGGTCAAAAAACACAAATCGTAGCTATCACCCACACTTCCAACGCATTGGGCACGATTAATCCGATCAAGGAAATGATCGAGATCGCACACCGTTATAACGCGGTGGTGGTGGTGGACGGTGCACAGGCGGTTCCGCACATGTCGGTGGATGTGCGTGATTTGAACGCCGATTTTTATGTTTTCTCCAGCCACAAGATGTTTGGTCCCACCGGCGTGGGCGTGGTGTATGGCCGATACGAATTGCTCGAAAAACTTCCGCCTTATCAGGGCGGTGGCGAGATGATCAAATTCGTCACCTTTGAAAAAACAACGTATAACGACCTGCCGCATAAATTTGAAGCGGGCACCCCGAATATCGCGGGTGTGATCGGACTCGGAGCAGCGGTGGATTATCTTTCGCGGCTCGGCATGGACAACATCGCAGCATATGAACATGAACTGCTGGAATACGCGAACGAACGTCTTACTTCTTTGCCGGAAATTCGATTGATCGGCACCGCCCGGGAAAAAGCGGCGGTTATTTCTTTTGTGGTTGAAGATGTGCATCCCCACGATGTGGGTACGATTCTCGATCAGCAGGGCATCGCGGTTCGCACCGGTCATCACTGTGCCCAGCCTGTGATGGAGTGTTTTGACATCCCCGCGACGGTGCGTGCGTCGATGGCGATGTACAATACCAGATCGGAAATTGACGAACTGGTGGACGGATTACGCAAGGTCATTGAGGTGTTCAAGTAAAATGACGGACCTACAGGATTTATATCAGGAACTTATTCTTGACCATAACAAACGTCCGCGAAATCGACGTAGCTTAACGGTGACCGATCACAAGGCGGAAGGTTTTAATCCACTCTGCGGTGATAAGGTATCGGTCTTTGTGGATATGCAGGACGGCGTGGTGAAGGATGTTTGTTTTGAGGGGACCGGCTGTGCGATTTCCACGGCTTCCGCTTCGTTAATGACTGAAAGCTTGAAGGGCAAGACCCAGGAAGAGGCCCTGGCTATATTTGATCGATTCCACAAAATGGTGACGAGAGATCAAAACACAGGTGAGGTCGATCCCTCGCTGGGTAAACTCGCAGCTTTTTCGGGCGTGGGTCGATTTCCCGCACGCGTAAAATGTGCGACTTTAGCGTGGCATACACTCAGAGCGGCGATCGAAGGAAAAAAGGAAGAGGTCACGACAGAGTAAATACACTTACACACTCCTCCGCGACAGACACAGGGTCAATTCATGGCAAACATAAACTCAGAAAATATTAAATTATCCGTAATTAAAACTTTACGCAAAATCGTTGATCCGGAAATACCCGTCAACGTGTACGACCTGGGATTGATATACGATATTCAGGTGGACGAAGATTGCGCGGTTACCATTTCGATGACCTTAACGTCGCCCACGTGCCCGGTGGCGGACATGATTATGAAACAGGTCGAAATGAAGGTCGCCGAATTGCAGGAAGTCTCCTCGGCGAAGGTGGAACTGGTATGGGAACCTGTCTGATCGCCGCAACGAATGTCCGAGGCGGCTCGGCTGGAATTAAATCTCGAACCCGACCAGAACCCCGTTCCACAGGGCGGGCAGAAATTTTATAACTTAAACCGACCCAAATGATCACGCACGAACGAAGGCCTGCGGCTCGGTTACCAGGCAAACAAAAGTACAAGTTGATACTCGATGAGTGAATCCCCGATAGAATCGATTCAGGCCAAAGCGTTGGAAGCGCTGGTGATTGAGGTGTTGCGCAGTGTGTACGATCCGGAAATTCCCGTTGATATTTATGAAATGGGTTTGATTTACGACGTCGCGGTCCGTGCCGATGGAAACGTAACCATCCAGATGACACTGACCTCGCCGGCTTGCCCGGTCGCGGGCACGTTACCCATCGAAGTCGAAAACAAAGTCAAAGCGATCGATGGTATATCCCAGGCCAAAGTCGAACTTGTCTGGGATCCACCCTGGACGATGGATAAAATGTCCGAGGCAGCCAAGCTGCAATTGAATCTCTAATTTTATTCATCGAACCCGTGTGTTGACTACACTTTGGCTTCCAGTTTCGACAGAAAGTCATTATTTTCTGCCCACAGGCTGTTCAACATTCAACCTTGATCCATACAACAAAAAAAGGGCACTCTGAGATAACAGGGGTGGTGTAACGGCCAAGGCGTTTCTACGGAGTGGTTATTTTCCTGGTGAAACAGAATTTCCGCTAAAACCTATTTGTTTATGGATCGACCGTTTCCAGCTTGATCACCTGATCCAATAGCTTCAACACCTCAAATTGATCGCCAATGAGAAGATGCAAACGCGCCGCAGCCAGTTGATAATCGACCGTAGTTCGATCGCTCAACCGTACTCCGTCGAGTAGCTTAAAACCGATCTCAACGATGCGATCCTTCGGTAACAGCGTGTTTATTTCTGTTAGTAAGGACGTCACCATTCGCGCCACCAATTTTGCCGGCAGATCACTGCGCTGGGACAACGTGTTGGCGGACTCCCAAATCGTAAGAGCATCGTGATGTTCCATCAGATAGTCGATATAGATCATCCACGCGTTGTCATGGTTTGGAGCGAGACGGAGGACCGCTTTCAGGTGGCCCTCCAATTCACAAAAAAGCGTATCGAGGTAGTGATCGAAGTTGTTGCGGTTCGTATCTAAGGGTGAATAGGCCACCAGGTGCGCTGATTTTTCTGAGTAGGGCATGATAGAATTCGATGGAAATAGCTGAACGGCCTTGAATCGTTGAATTTTCAGATCAACCATGCAAGCGAGGATGTACCTGGACTGGATGGCTGAAGAGGCGTCGTGTTGATCCAGGAACCACTCCGCTTGTACACGGCCCGATTCGACAATTTCATCGAATGTTTTTTGCAGGTCGGTGCTCGTGGAAAACCCCGGCTGTTGCATGGAAAATTTTGCGTAATCAATCGTCCATCGAACCCACAGCTCGCGAACCACCGACGCAGCAGGATGATCCTGTATGGCGAGTTGTAATGATTCTTTCGCCTGCGGAAATTGATGCAGCGATAGTTGGGCTTCGACCTGCAAGCATCTGGCATACAACAAATGCGGGGTCTTTTGCAGTACCGGCTCAACCATGTTCAAAGCAAGATGGGGTTTACCGTTTGCCAGGGCCATCCTCGCCTGCTGCACCGTCATATCGCCCCGCTGCATCCACAAAGAAAAAACAAGCCCTGCGCCGGCTGCGAAAATCAAAAAGGCGACGATCGCAATCGGACTATGACGGAGCTTGTGCAAATGACTTTGTATTTTTCTTGCAGGTGTATCTAATGCGCTCATGGCCAATGTTTCTCGATTCGAGGTAAAAGTACACGCACGATCGCCAATGCCTTTCGCATCTAAAGGATGCCTCTCACTTGCACAACGACTTCACTTATGTACCGCAGCATATGTCTATCGGACTACACCATGCGGGCCTTCATATAGATGTACACCGCTACACTGTTTTCAGGTGATGAACGACCGAAAACCACAACG
>CBDTZI010000341.1:0-4391 GCA_965364865.1 uncultured bacterium
GCCGTCGCCAACAATGGTGAATGGTCGAGATGAAAGATCGATTTTATCGACGTTTTGGAATTGGCTATACAAACCGCCGGGCGTCTCGGTAATAATCCCCTTATCGCCCACGATCCGCGTGCCAAACCGCAACGCCTGTTTAAGAAACAGGTCCATCATGTCGGGCCCGTTGACCCCTTCGGGAAATCCGGGATAGTTTTCCACGTCGGTGGTGAGCATGAGTTGTCCGCCGGGAATGACATCCTTGCTGAGCGCTCTGCCAGCGAAGACGAGGGGGTTGAGGTTGGCTCTGGCGGCATAGATCGCAGCCGTCCAGCCCGCGGGTCCGGATCCTACAATCACGACTTTTTCTATTTTGTCATTCGACATCTTGGGTGAAAACTCCTTCGATTAAAATTCTACACTATTGATTCCGTAAAACGCAAATATACCGCCTCTCCCCTGCTGCGTCCAAGCGCCAGTTCGGGTCGATAAAAACAGAGGTTTTTACGTCGCAGGAATGTATCGATCTTGCAGAAGATATAGACCTGATTGATCCGATAGAAGGTCAATGCGAAACAGAACCCCATCGATAGCCATCCTGATCACGTTCCTGGCTCTACCGTTTCATGGTTGCAGCACAAACCATACGGAAGTATCTGTCGACGTCCGTATTTCAGATATAACCCTGAATGGATTGCCCGCACACAAACTCACCAGCGAACATTTTGAAATTTATAGCACGCTGGAAGATCGATCGTTTGAAGTTGCGCTTCCGACATTTATGGAAGCTGCGTATCGCCAGTACCAATTCATGCTACCCAGCATTGAAAAAAATCGTGATAAGCCTTTCAAGGTTTATGTGTTCGGACTGCGCAGGCAGTGGCGTAATTTTGTACGCCAGCATTATCCCGATCGGTTTTCGGTGTACGATCGAATTCGCTCCGGCGGATTCACAGAAGGTGACACATCTGTATCATTTTTTACGAATCGATCCAACACACTGGCTACGTTGGCCCATGAAGGTTGGCATCAATATGTGGGTACCCGTTTTCGCGGGCCGATCCCGCCGTGGCTGAATGAAGGCGTAGCCTGTTATTTTGAGGCGATCGATTACTCCTCCGATCAGCCTCAGTTTACTCCGCTCAATAACACGCTGCGCATCAACAGCCTGCGTGAGGCGCTGCAACACAACACGCTGTTTACGGTTCGCGAACTCATCAACACACACGCGGGTGATGTGATTCAAAACACCGGCACGCGACAGACCCATACCTATTATGCCCAGGCGTGGGCGTTGATTACGTTTTTGCGTCACGGAGCAAACCAGATGTATGCGAAGGATTTTGAACGATTGCTCGTTGACATCGCAGACGGCAGTTATCGGATCCGACTCAGCGCAGCGGGCTTAGCGGATACAAGAATCACTCAGCGATCACTCGGAGCAGCTACGTTTGAAGCCTATTTCGGCTTTATCCCCGAGTCCATCACCGACGACTACCACGACCATCTGCTGCACATCACCGGATTTGATGGCCAATAAATTCTCATTCCCACGTGGTCATGGTTCATCCTGATTGATCGCACGATTACATTCTATCCCGACATCTCAACCATGGTGTAACTATCAAATTTGTATAGCCGCGCAAGCTAAAGCATGCGGCTCTGATAGGCATATCTTAAGTGTTTATCGGGCTATCTCTGGTGCGGTCATTGCTGCAAAAGTCGCCTGTAATTCCTTCCGAAACGACATTATCAGAAGTCATGGACAGGCGTTACGTTTAACATCAATTTCAAACCGTTGGGGGTAAAACGGTCATGCATATCAAACGAACATTCGCGCTAATTGTTATCGGGCTGATGGCGACATTTGCAGCTGGGTGTGCAACAATGATTTCCGGTTCCACGCAAAAGATCACGATTCAATCCACCCCGCCGGGCGCGCATGTCAAGTTTGGCTATCAGTCGGGCTTCACTCCCATTACGTTTGACGTGCCCAAAGGACAGGATTATCCGGTGATTGTTACGCGCGGTTCTCAACAGCAGCTGATTACGCTGGAACGCAAGCTGGATCCGAACACATTTTTGAACGTGATTCCCCCACTCTGGCCCGGTTTTGTCGTGGATGCGATCAGCGGTGCGATTACGAAATACGACCCCGACATTGTTCGTGTAAACTTCCCCACCGCGATGACCGTAGGTTATCAGGAACGATCCACTAAGGGTTCGAATTGACCCAGGCGTTGGCGATGCCGAGTGCGGATAACATGCCCTGGGCTTTGTTGATGGTTTCGTCGTATTCACGCGAGGGTTCGGAATCCGCAACGATCCCCGCACCCACCTGTGCATCGACCCGCCATTCACCGTTTTCCCCCGGCGTGATCACCAAGGTTCGCAGTGTAATACAGGTATCCATGTTGCCCGCAAAATCAATGTAACCGACCGCTCCGGCGTATGGTCCTCGCTTTACCGTCTCCATTTCGTCGATGATCTGCATCGCCCGTATTTTGGGAGCACCGCTGACGGTACCCACCGGCAACACACTTCGCAACGCGTCAAACGAAGTTTTACCCTCTTCGAGGGTGCCGATCACGTTGCTGCAAATGTGCATCACGTGGCTATAGCGTTCGATGGTCATTAAATCATCGACTTCAACACTGCCCGTTTTGCATACTCTGCCGAGATCGTTTCGCCCCAGATCCACGAGCATGATGTGTTCCGCACGTTCTTTTGGATCGGCTAACAGTTCCGCTTCCAGTCCGCGATCTTCGGAGACTGTTTTTCCGCGTGGACGGGTACCAGCCAAGGGCCTGGTGGATACGGCACTGCCTTCAATTCGGCAGAGAATTTCGGGTGAAGCGCCAACCAGAATCGTGGACGGCGTTTTCAGATAAAACATAAACGGTGAGGGGTTGACTACACGCAGTGCGCGATAGACATCGAACGGTGGCGCCTGGGTGGTCGAGGTTAATCGCTGCGAAATCACAACCTGAAAAATATCGCCGGCTTTGATATACTCCTGACACTTTTCGACGGACTGTTCAAATTGTTCGCGCGACACATTGCTTTCAAAATCCACCGGACCCGAAGCAGCTGTAGCCAGTGGCTTTAAGGACTCGGGCGTCGGGTCTGAAATTTTTTCAACAATGGCGGTAATCCGAGCGCAAGCGTTGTCGTAAGCCTGGTCCAGATCAACCCCCGGACCCACATGGGCATGGGCTACGACGTTGATCAGTTTGCGGACGTGATCAAACACGACCATCTGATCGTAAATGCCGAACTGTACGTCGGGCAGGTCGCGATCATCGGGGTTGGGCGGATCGAGTTTTTCGTAATGACGTATAATATCGTAACCGGCGTAACCGACCGCTCCGCCAAGAAAACGGGGTAAGCCCACGGGAGTACATGATTTGTACTTCCCCAGTAACTCTTCCAATTTTTCAAGCGGATCAACATCATCGAAGGTTTGCGAACCCGCTTCCTCGTAGACCACCGTTCGCAGGCCCCTGGCTTCGACACGAGCGATGGGCGACGTCCCCAGAAAAGAATAGCGGGCGATCTGCTCGCCCCCCACCACGCTCTCCAACAGAAAAGCAAAATCCTCGTTCGCGGATAGTCGCTCGAAGGCAGAGACCGGTGTGAGCTGATCGCTTAACAAACTGCAATAAATTGGAATATCATTCGCCTGCTGACTCAGCTCGGCAAACGCATCGCGGCTCGGTTGAAAATCTAACATAGACGAATGCTAAGACCGCGACGCAGGCAGGTCAATGCCCGGAAAACGAACAGAATCGCGCGATCCCCTAGCGACGATAGCCAGCGAAGTTTTGTTCGGTACAATGAATTGGATGAACATTGAGTATTAGTATAGAAATTCAGGATAACTGTAATAAGGACCATGTGTGTATTCGGTAACCATAAAGACCACCTTTTCAGCAACGCATCGCGTTCAATACCCGGACGGCTCTTTGGAGCCTGTTCATGGGCATGACTGGCAGGTGTGCGTACATTTTCAACGATCGTCGCTGGATGATCATGGCATGGTCATTGATTTTATTGAGGCTCAGTCAATACTGAAATCGATTGTAACACCACTGCATCATGCCGACCTGAACAACCTGGAGGCTTTTCAACAGGCAAATCCCACAGCGGAAATCGTCGCCAAATATATTTTTGATCGTTGTTACGAAAAATGTCCGAACACACTTCAACGGGTTGAAATTACGGAAGCGCCGGGGTGCATAGCCACGTATCAGCGTACAAATCATGTGGATGTGTAGATTTGTCGTCCGTTTGACGATGAATATCACGTCACCTACAATTTTATAGGGATGAAGTGGTTTTTTTGAAAAGCTGAGCAGATGAGTCTTCTTTGTCAATTATGTCAGGATGCGAAAGCGACGGTGCACATT
>CBDTZI010000342.1:0-4386 GCA_965364865.1 uncultured bacterium
GAATTCACCCAGACGCGTGTCGTGATCGTGGAGATCGGATCGAGTTATTGCGTCACCCCGTTGAAAAATTTTGAGGCGTCAGGCCGAGTCAACGGACCCGTTATTCCTGCGAGCACCATCTACACCATACGCAACGAAGACTTTGACAATCCCCAGACCGTCACCTGGACCCTTTCCACCAATGTTGACTGGGTTAAGGCACAAGATCAATCGCTTACTGAGATAACACTATCCGACGGCGAGTCGGTCGGCGTGATGTTTGTCATCGATCCTGCCACATTGCCCACCCTGACTCCCGGCGTTCAGCAAGAATCGTTCACGGGTATCGCTACGTTCATCGCCACAGCAAACGGTCAAACACTTACCACCATCCAGCGACGTTTCACGCTAACACGGGTCAACGCAACGATCGTGCATACCGAATCCATCATACCCACCACCGCCAAACAGCCCGCGGGGCCTGATTACCCTTTCATTATGGGAAAATATCTCGCCACCAATGAAGAGTTTGTGACCTTCTTGAACAACGCGATCGCCTATCCCGATGATCCACGCGGCGAGTATCTGTTCGTCGAATCAACCACAGGAAATGTATATATGAATTCCGTCCGGCTCGGCCAGACTGGCTCAGACGCTGGCGCTAGAACTATTTTAATTTTCTCCCCCGCCGACTCGGGCCAGATCGAATTCGTCAGCGGCGTTTTTCAAATCGTACCCGACGCGATCGATTATTCACCCTACCCCGCAACCGGAGTCAGTTGGTATGGAGCGGTGAAGTATAGCAATTGGCTCACACTTGATCAGGGCATGTTACCCAATCAGCGATGCTACAACGAAGACACCGCCCAGACCGTGGGCGGATGGCGACCCGTCACCATCAGCGCAACTGACTGGCAAGCACGCGACCTGAATGACACTGAGCGGGCAGAGTTAGTCAAAAATTATCGCGGCTTCCGCCTGCCCATGGACGACGGATTCAACAACGCAGAATCGTTTACCGACACCGCGGACGATTATAACGAATGGTACAAAGCCGCCGCCTGGAAGTGGGATGAAGTCGCCCAGAATGGAATCCATACTACCTACGGTTTCGGACGCGACATCATCAACCCGGTCGATGCCAACTTTCTTGATAGCGGCGACCTGTCAGAACCCGGAGCTACCCCGGTCGGGTATTTCAACGGCAGTAATACCGTAGCCGCCGGCACAACAATCGACACACAAAACGCTTACGCTTTATACGACATGACCGGCAATGTACATCAATGGATTCAAGGTCAGTATAGCTCGTTCACCACGACCGAACGTCGTGCACTTCGCGGTGGAAGTTTTAACGATCCCATCGATTCGCAAAGCCTCATCAACCACGAACGTCCGCGATTTGCCAGGCCCACATTGACCCACGCCCAGATCGGATTCCGCGTTTTACGAACTCTTGCCCCCACCGTAGCCAATTGTATGGTCGGACCCGACGTGCCCATTCCCGCAGGTTGCGAAACCTTTGACATCAACGGCGATAATGTCGTTGACCTGTTAGATTTTTCGGAACTTCAACTGAATTTTTCACCGTAATTATTAACTCAAAGCCATTCAAACTTGACAGGCAACACTTCAGCTTTACACTCCGCTTCGAGCATGATTTGTGTCGCTCGAATGTATGAGTAAACCATTTTATTCCGGAGGAGAAAACGATGCGGCTCAATCAATATCGTAAATATCGTAAATATCGAAAAATGCTCAGCGCCATCTGCGCTGGCGCCATGATGTTACAACTGGGCAGTTGCGACATCGGTAACATCACAACCACCACAACGCTCAACGGACGCGATGCGATTATCCAAATCATACGCGGCGCGCTGCTGACCCCCATTGATGCGCTGATTACCAACGCGGTCAACCAGGCGTTTGGCGACGACACTTAAATCATAAAAAGTTAATGGGTTGCGATGACTACTCCTTCGCTCCAGCGATATAAATGAATAATATAACAGAATAGGAATCCACCATGATGACGGGTTATCGCCTGAAAATCGCTTTGGCCGCTTTAGCTTTGATGTTGACGGGTATCTCCTACGCCGATTCGATCCACATGATTGATGGCAGCAAACTTGTGGGCACGATCGAACGAATCGCGGACGGCAAGGTCGTAATCGTCACTCAGTTCGCGGGTCGGCTCGAAATCGACGCCGCGAAGATCGCACGGTTCGATTCGGATCAAACCTTACACGTCGAACTTCAAAGCGGTGACACACTCGTTGGCACGGTCACTTCCAATAATTCAAACGAAACGATCGTCAACTCAAAACTGGGTAACATCCCTATCCGCTCAACGGACATTGCCCTGTTATGGCCCAAAGGCGAGGAAAGCCCGAAAGTCATCGCACTGCGCGAAGACGCAAAGAAAAAATTTGAGGCCGCCAGACCCAAATGGACAAAGGTGCTTGAGGGCGGAATGAGCTTCTCCGAAGGCAACACCGATACGCTCGAAGGTCACGGTCGACTTGATATAAAACGAAAATCCTCAGACGAGTTTCTCCATCTCTACCTGGCGGGTCGCTACGGGGAGCAAAACAAAGCTCGAACCACCAATGAAATCCTGGGCGGGATTCGTTATGAAAACAACCTGAGTGAACGTCGTTTCTGGTATACCCGTCTGGAACTCGAGTTTGATGAGTTTGAGGATATCGATCTTCGAGCCCTCGCCGCATTCGGTGGTGGATACTACTGGATCAAAGATACTGACACCGATCTACAAACATCTCTGGGTTTGGGTTATCGCCACGAAGCGTATGACGGCGGGCGAACCGAAAATGACGCTGTGATTGATTTGGGACTTGATTATCGACAGGATATTCCCACGCTGGGCCAGTTCAAACAGACCATCACCTATAGCCCCGACTTTCAGGAAACCGACAATTACCGATTCTTTCTGGATACCTCGCTTACACTCCCGTTAAAAAATGAGCAATGGAACTGGAAGATCGGAATGAGGCACGCGTATAACTCAAGGCCACAGCCCGGGTTCGATAATCTGGACAGCACCTACTACACCAGCATCGTTCTTACGTTGAAATAACTCGTAGCGTTGATCTTCACGTTTGGAAATGCAGATTGATTCGTACATGACAATGACTGATTGAGCGAGAAAAGTTATGATCAATTTATCTGATCTTTTTTACACCCTGGGTGGTCTCATCATGGCCTGGATACTTCAGTTTCTGTTCGGTGAAGGTAATCAAGGCGGATAAAACTGAGCGTATGGCTATACCGTTACACTAGGCTCCGTTCTCTCTTCATCAGAATTCTCCTTGACCCGTGTGAATCTACCCCACAATCAAGCTCGAACCAGATATGAATCCACTTATCGGGCTTGGAATTCGCTCAAAACATTAAAAAGCCAGCCGAAATCAGGCAGATTATAGCCACCAGACCTCTGCGACGTGTTGAAGTTCATCGAGTTGCACCCTAGAATGCGATGCTTGACCTAGCCTATCCCGAAGGCGATGGGGATTCCCCATCGCCCACCCGGCGTCGAGGCTCGCCAGCCTGCTAGGGTAATTTGTAATCTAATAGAACAAAGAAGATTATGGCTAAAATTCGCAAAAAACTAGGTGAGACACTTGTCGGCTGGGGCATTATCAACGATTCCGCTTTGCAAGACGGAATGAAATTCGCCATGGAACACAACAAGCGCCTCGGTGAATCGCTCACCGAGTTGGAGCTTTGCAGCGAAGACGACGTCACCAAAGCCCTCGCTTCACAGTTTGGCCTCGAATACATCGACCTTGACCATCATCACATCGATGAAGATACCCGGTCGCTGATTCCCGGAAAAATGATGGAGGACTATCTGGTATTGCCGCTCAGCGAGGAAGGGGATCGTCTCAAGGTCATCATTACCGACCCGCTTGATCTGGAAACGCTGGACTTGCTGAAATTCCGCCTGAACCGTGAAATCGTACCTACCTTGGCACCCTTAGGTAAAGTCAAAAGATTCATCGACAAGTTCATCAACGCCGAAGGCGACGTACTTTCACAAACGATGGCCAGCATCGACCAGGGAGCGCCAGAGGAAGATGGTGTTTCCGGCTCGAAAATCGAGAACGTCGAAGATGAAGATGCCCCGATCGTTAAACTCGTCAACTTGATCATCACCGAAGCGTGCCACACCCGGGCGAGTGATATTCACATTGAGCCAATGAGCGACCGCGTTCGCGTTCGTTACCGTATTGACGGCGTTTGCCATGTGCGTGACGACATCCCCAAACACATGCAGAGTTCGGTTACAACGCGATTCAAAATTATCTCCGGCATGGACATCGCCGAACGTCGCGTTCCGCAGGATGGTCGTATCAAGTTGAGAATCGGCGGCGGGCAGATCGACTT
>CBDTZI010000343.1:0-4375 GCA_965364865.1 uncultured bacterium
GCCTGGTCCATTACTGTCACCAGTAATGCGGTGCGCTCTTACCGCACCATTTCACCCTTACCCAATAAAGACGAATCTCTAACAGGCGGTATCTTTTCTGTGGCACTTTCCCGCGGCTTACGCCGGGTTGGTGTTACCAACCACCGTACCCTATCCAGTTCGGACTTTCCTCCTGACGCGTCAAGCACATCAGGCGATCGCCTTCGCCCGCTCCGACTTCATTATAGCCTCGATCCATCAACGTGAAAACAGGCTTTTGCGAGCGAGTTCGCCGAGTTGCGGGCCACCTACGCTGGGCGACTTGGGCAAGCCAGCGGGCGTTAACACGGGTTGAGGCTTTGGTGCAGGAGCCGGCTGCTCCTGCTTGGGCTCGATGGGTTGATCGAATTCAGGATTCACTTCGTCCGGATGGCTCGAGAGATTTGAACGATCCTGTCTTCGCCAGTGGTCAATCACTTCGTCGAGATCGATATCGAGTTCATCTTTTGACCAGTGTTTGAAGAAATCAACGGTACCACTTTGCGGCCAGGGATTCGGCGGATCCACAATGGTACGCATGGGCATCAGTACGCTGTCGCCGATGACAAAGGCTTCGCCCGGCCTGAGAATAGGCAGCATCTGGATCACGCCGGCGAAGTGGTCACCCACGACGCGGGAGATGTAATGCTGATCCTCCGGGTTGGAGAGTCTCATGACGACAAAACTGTTGCATTGTGCAAGCACGGTTTCCGAAAGCTCGGACGGGCGTTGCGATACGATCATGGCACTGACCCCGTATTTACGCCCTTCCTTGGCGACACGCTCAACGGCTTTTTTGGCGAAGCTGGTTTTGAGTTCGACGCGTGGAATATAGTTGTGCGCTTCTTCAAAAACCATGAGCATGGGGTGACGTTGATCCGGCGGCGTCCAGAAATTTAAGTCGAACATGAGTCGCGTAATGACCGCCACGGTAACGTCAACGATTTCAAACGGGATACCCGAGAGATCGATAATCGTCAGGTTGGTTCGCGGCTCGATGCGCCCGGTAAGAATTTTGATCAGGTGGTTCATGAGCGAGGCCACCTTTTCGTTTTCGTCTTCGATGCTGAGATGGTCGCGGAAGTATTTTGATTTCATTCCGTGTTCCAGCGGTTTAAGCAGAAACTCATAACGACGGTCGTTGTATTTGGTGTCGATCTGATCGATGAGGCCCAGCAATTTGCCGAAGAATTGCGGGTGGGGCGTTTCCCCCTCGGGATTTCCCTTGTTGAACTGACAGCGTTGCTTCTTCATCATTTCCTGCTGATCTTGGGGAGGAAGTGATCGCATGGCGAGCTGGCTAAAGGCCAGGTGTTCGTCGTTGAGAATATAACGTGCGTCGTTCAGGTTCTCGGCATACGTTTTGAACATTTCCATCGAAAAATAGACCGGCGTGTCCAGCGTGAGTGTGTTGGCCAGATTGAGGTGTTGGGCGGCGTCGTGTTTGAATTCCATTAACGCGGTCCGCAGAAACGAAATTTGTGTACTGACCGTTAACGGGTTGGATTGATCGACGAAAAGTTGTTCAATTTCTTCATATTTTAATAGCCAATAGGGCAAGACCAGATCTTCCGAACTGAGGTAGGTGACATTGGCATTGAGTTGGCCGTCGTCGTCCGAAAAGGCGGATCGATATTCACCGTGCATATCGAACATGATGACCTGAGACTGGTTAAGGTCGAGCACTTCCTGAAGAATTTTTGTTGTGGTACAGCTTTTACCGCTACCACTGTTTCCCACCACACTGACGTGTTTGGAGAAGAGTTCGGTCCCGAGAACTTTGACTTCAAAGTCGGTGTTGAGTGCAAATTTTCCCAGGGTGAAACTTTGCGGGTGTTTTGTACCGGCGAGCAGCTGATCAAAGCTACCGAAAATATTTTCAAAGTCATTTCTTACCGCCACCCAGACATCATCACCGACGATGGGGAATTCGTTGACCCCGCGTGAAAATTTTCCTTCCTGGATTTCGCCGAGAAGTTGAACTTTCATGATCAGCTGCGGTTCAATGTCGATCGTGGTGGCATCCTGAAGACCCAGTGCAGTCACAAAACCGACAAGGGTTCTGGTGTTCATAGGTAGAGTTACGTAGGAGCCGAGCTGCCCGACCCGATAAGTATGGCCTTCGTGCTCAAGATTCAGATCTTTGGCGGTGACGACCACCTCAATTTGACCGTTTTCAATACGTATTACATTGCCAATTTTTAGTGGATTCATTGCTTTGCATTCCCTATTATCGGTCAAAAACCGCCCACCGAGAGCGGTTACCATCAATGCCAAAAGCGTACGATGTATACGAAGGAAGGGTAGAAAAGAATTGCTGGTGAGGCCTGTATTTTGTAATTTCCCGCATGTTTTTTGTTGAATCACAAACCACGATAGATTATACTATAGTATTATAGGATGAGCTTCTTTGGGGGAGCTACTAGATGTCTCGTACGACTCAACTATCTGTTATCTCTATCATCATGATCGGAGTATCGCTCTGCGCACCCGCTGAGTTGGCTGCGTTTACCCCGGGCACCTATCAATTTGCCTTACCCGGGGAGTCCGGTACCAGCCCAGCCCCGTTTGATGATGTTCGACTTTGGCGAGACTGGTTATTGGATCATGGTTTTGCGGTTGATCGGTGTGGATACAATCCATCCAATGGAACACTTTCGGTAGATATTGAAACAGAAGACGAACTGGTGGAAGCCGAGTTGGCTGGCTTCACGGTCATCTCTGAGCTCCTGCAAAATGCAGCCCCCGCACTGGTTGTGCCACAAGGGGGTTATTTCGATCCGGATGAAATTTCTGAGCGTTTATCTCAAATAGCCATTGATCATTCAGATATCGCGCAGTTGGTCATGATTCATCAGGCGTTTGAAGGTCGTCCGGTATGGGGGATCGAAATCTCAAATCATCCGGGCGAGACCGAAGATAAGCCTGCGGTGTTATTTAATGGTCAGCATCATGCGCGTGAATTGGTCACGTCTCATGTGGTCATGGATGTCGTTGAAAGATTGACCAATGGTTATGGCAAGGATCCGGACATCACTTCGTGGGTTGATTCTTATAAGACGATCTGTGTTCCCATGGTGAATCCGGATGGTGTGCGTTACGTTTTTGATGTGAACAGTATGTGGCGTCGTAACCGTCGGGTCTATTCAAGTTGTACCGGTGTCGATCTGAATCGAAACTACCCCTACCTCTGGGGACCGGGTTGTGGTTCCAGTGCCACATGTAATGATTTATATCGCGGACCCTTTGAGGCTTCTGAACTGGAAACACAGGGGATGATGGGGTTGGCGAGCAATTTTCATTTTGTGATGGCGGCTTCCTACCACAGCTCGGGAAGGTTTATCGATTACCCCTACGCCTGCAGCGATGGCACACCGGGCACATTGATGCCCGAACATGATGTGATTGATGAAATGATGCATGGTGTGTCGGATGCTATCTATGCCGTGGATGGAATTCGTTACGACGTTTATTCGCCGGTGCCTTTGGGAGGTGTGAATGGCGATGACACCAGCTGGTATTATGCAGATCAAGGGACATATCCGTTTATTTTGGAAGTGGGTACGTCTTTTGAGCCTCCGTTAAGTGAGGTGGCGGGGATTGTTGCGCGTAATCGTGGTGGTTGGAAATATATGTATAAGCGGTTGGGTGAATCGAGAATTGATGTCCATGTCAAGGACGGGTGTTCCAACAAGCCGCTCGAAGCTGAGGTGACGCTGACAGATTTCGTTTACGATACCAACGAATCACCTCGTTTCACCTTTTTACCCTTTGGTCGCTGGACCTATCTTGTAGTCCCCAATCAAACGTATACCGTGCGCGTATCCTCACCCGGTTATTTTATGCGTGAAGTAAGTGTTTTCGTTGAAAATAGTCCGGTGCCACTGGATATTACAATGGAGCCGGAAATCGCTTGTACCGAGGAAAGTATTCCTACGGTTTCTTCGTGGGGGCTGGTGGTGATGGTGATATTGTTTCTGGTGGCTGGATCGTTGGCGATTCGTCGTCATCGGCTGGTATTTTGATCCTTGCGGGACAAATTCTTCTGAAATCAGCGTGGGTTGGACGATAGTAACGAAGTGAATGGCTGTTGGATTTATTTCCAGTGGAATCGGTAATCAGATGATTTCGTATTAGATTGATTGATGACCGAATGACCTACAAACATGGAGTTGTGTTATGTGGCCAGCAATTGGTGCGGTAGTATTGGTTGCGTTCGAGGTGTTTGGAGTAGATGCGGATGGGGCCTGAGAGGGAGAGATCATTCCAGGTGGCCATCTTTTCATTGCCAACGGCTGTGATTTCACGCACCTTGCGCGGATCGAGCCAGGAGACGATGACGTTGGCCATCAGCTGC
>CBDTZI010000344.1:0-4361 GCA_965364865.1 uncultured bacterium
ATCCATCGCGACAACACATTTGTGGTGCGAGAAAGGATTCACGCACCAGCTATATGAATCCACACCGCTGAAACGAGAATCCTTTCTCGTTCCAAGCGCTCATGCTAAGTCGTGGTGATGCGGTGTCAAGATGATGAGAATGAGTGGTGCTGTGCGAGAAGGGATTCATCGTTATCGGGTACGCGCCAGTGAGCGATTATCCGAGCCACAAGCGCAAGCGCGTGGTGTTTATTCGAAGACCGAAATCCGTTCGTAAGATATTACAATTTGCACCGGTCGCTTGCGCTTCCGGCTCGGATTTGTGTAAGGCATTGGAAATTATTGTTCGATGTGTGTTTTACGGCGTCGCCAGCCCGCGGTGACGACCGGTGACGCAGAGACAACCCGCGCCGACATGGTCGCGGTTCGACCGGGCAGTTTTAATCGTTTCATGATCGTTTCGGTCAACACATCAACTTTGGTACGCCACGTTTCACCGATGACGATTTGAGAAATCTCTCTGCGTCTTCCTGCATCATCGCATCCGACAACCTCATCGCACGCCTTGGCAAATTGTTCTGCGGTCTCGACGATTCGGATCGGTCCACGATAACGATTGGCCTCTGGCAGCGGTGTTGATATCACGGGCAGACCGGCCGCGAGATATTCGAGCATTTTGATCGGATTAATGTTCTGGGTCATCGCGGTTTGCGTGAACAGTAACATGCCCGCATCGAACGCAGCGCAATAGGCGGGCAGTTCATCGTAGGATCTGCGTCCCATCAGGTGTACGTTAGGCAGGTCGTGCAACATGGACACGTCGACTTTACAATCGCCGATGATTACAAAGTTGTATTGTGGCCTCAAATGCGCAAGCTCCGCCAGTAAATTCCGATCGATCCAGTGATGGACCAGACCGAAAAATCCGAACACGGGCTTGGGCAATGGCTGGATGTCGACAGGCGTCGGCAGCGTAGACTGCCAGGCGGATGAAAAATGATCATAATCCACGCCGTGTCGAATCAAGACCGTGTCGGGTCTGGTTTTACTTTTGGTCTGGTATAGTTTTTCTGAAGAGGTCACGACTATGTCGGATTTATCCAATAGTTCGTTTTCGGCTCGTGCGATCTGCTGGGAATCAAATCCTTCAAACTGTGTATATTCATCCACGCAGTAATAAAGAAAACATTCTTCATCGAACTTGCCCACCAGATAGGGTACATCCGGTGCAAAGGTCCAGACCTGGATCGGGGTCTTGTTTTTCCCGCGCACTTTGCGAATCGCTCGTCGAATTTGTGCGATCAACATTCGCTGATGCAATTTTTGAAGCAGGGGGTGTTTGGCTCCGGGAATGACCATCGGCGTGACCTGCACCAGTGTTGGACTCACGCGTTGAATTCCGCTGGCTACGCGTTTCAACGCTGAAATGGAGGCGGAGATATCAAATTTGTTGATGACGGGCTTGCGCGAACCGTGATAATTCACCCAGATGACCTGGTTATCCTGCGATAGAATTTTTGCGATATGGTGTTTGCTCGTCGGATCGTAATCCCACGAACTCGCAATGCAGACGATCAATCGATCTTTAAGCACAATCTACCCCGTTTATTGTAAGAATCCATCCGTGAACCAAACCCTGAAATGTAAATAACGCGACACAAAAAATCAACACGGGTTATTTTTTGCGCTTGCCATCTTTGATGTAATCGTAATAACGGTAATAGTTATAGCGGTAACCATAGCCATATCCGTAACGACCACCCAGCGAGTCACGACCCACCAATAAACTTCCAATGATTGGAATGTTGTTGACTTGCAGCAGTCGGACCGCACGCTTGGCCGCGGCTTCGTGGGTGCGGTTGAGGCGAATGATCACAATCACACCGGAACACATCTGCCCGATGATGCCTACGTCGGTCACGGTTGTGGCTGGTGGCGTATCCACGATGGTGTAATGAAAATCATTTTGCATTCTACGAAACGTCGGTGATGCCGATGCAGCGGTTAACAGCTCCGCTGGAGACCGACCGCTGGTGCTTCCCGCGGGAATAAACATCAGATTCGGGATCGGTGTTTTTCGGATGACCTGTTCATAGGTCGCCTCACCGTTAAGCACATCCGCCAGACCTGGTCCTGGCGGCTGATTTAATAAGTGCGAGAGAGAGCTCCGTCGAAAGTCGCCATCGACGACGAGGACTTTCAGGTGTCGAATTTCAGCGAGAATACAACCCAGATTTAACGACGTAACACTCTTACCTTCTTTGGGAACCGCACTGGTAATCGCAATAACTTTGTGTTCATAATTTGGATTTTGACTCAGCAATCTGGTTCGCAATGATCGGTATTGCTCGGTCACCAGCGAGGATTTTTCGTAAAACGGCACCAGTGATTCCGAAAGCCCATCGACGATGGCTACCGATTCCTGTGATTCCGCGTCTCCGTCGGTACGCACATTGGGGATCGGTTCAAAACCCTGACCCGTGGGTAAGGGTTCAATCATGCCAACGGATTGGTTTTCCGGTGAGGGGGGCATGCCAATGGCAGCCCGTCGTTCCGATTCTGCTCGTTTTAATGCGTCTGCGATTCTTCCCATGCTTTAGGATCCCTGCATAGAGTGTTTTCAAATGCTTATCATGCACTTACGGTCGTAACAATCTCGAACCAAAATACGATTGGTTGAAATTGATGTTGTTATCGTCATAAATATTTTCGATCCCGCGCAACGATGCCGGCGTGGCATACGCCTGAACGATTGGAGCGACGGGGAATAAAACTTCATTTACGCGATGCGCGACCCAGGCCAGGGGCGTCGGAGGAACATAGACAATGTCATCCGGTTCGAGCAGGATGTTTTGACTCCAATCCCCGGTATGGATCATGTTGTGTACGTCGACTTCAATGGTACGCACGGGCCGATCACCAAATGAGGGTCGAACCACTTTCACCTTCTGGGTCCACGCCAGAAAATTAGAAGCCGCTGGACCGACCGCATCAAGCAGCGTATCGCGACCCGTATAAGGTCGGGTGCCCACCGTCACGCCTTCGCCGTGTACATAATATTTTTTGCTCGCGTAATTGAAGATGCGTACCGTGACTTTGGGGTCGACGTAGTATTCGCTGAGTAAGATTTCCAGTTTGACGCCGATTTCCTTGGGCGTCATCCCCACGATTTTGACGTCGCCGATCAGTTTCAAACTGACTTTACCATCCGGTTGTATACGTACCGTTTCCCCGTCGATCTCCTGGATGCGCGGCGCGTGAATGTTAATTACGTCGGGAATCCCCACTCGATATTCAATGGCGGATACGTTGTGTTCCCGCTCTCGTAAAAAATGGAGCATGTCCAAGTTGGTGGGCGCACATCCTGTGCAGCCGATGGCAACAAGAAAACATGCTGTGATCCAATGTTTGTTAATCATCCGTGATGACTCCATGGTACGATCTTTGGTTTACGCGTTTCGCGTGGTCGGTACCGATAACCGAAATCCCCATTCGTGGGGGATGCACAAAGCGTACGTTCGATGTGCGTTTATCGGGAGGAAATCGACCGACCTGAACCACAAACGAGATGATTTGCGGACCTTTCACTGGAACCGGGCCAATAGATTACCCTAAACCCGCCTCAGACCCCTGTCAGCCGCGTCCGGAAATATCACCCTCGTGGACCTCAAGCGGGCGTTGTGATGGACCGATATTTCTGAGTGCGATCGTGGCTACACCGTTGTGTCTATCCACAATGCGCATCCAAAGAACGGATTCTTGAATGTACGCAGAATACTTTTCTCTACGCGAATTGCCCTTCAACAACACGCCCGATCCGCGCTTCTTCTATTCCACACCCGACCACGAAGAAGCGTTGGCATCCCTGGTTTACGCAGTCAAAGAGCGTAAGGGCTTTGTGTTGCTCACCGGTGAAGTGGGGGCGGGAAAAACGTTGATTTCGAGGATGATGCTACGTCAGTTTAATACGAGTATCGCGTTCGCCACCATTAACCACGCCGTTGAAAACGCACGCGACCTGATGGAGTCGGTCTGTGCGGAATTTGATATCGAAGTAAACGCGGATACGACACAAACGCAACTCGTTCGATTGTTACATGATTTTCTTCTCGCACGATTTGCACAAAATGTACCTGTCGTGCTGGTTTTGGATGAAGCGCAGAATATGCCGACCGATGCCTTTGAACAGCTTCGCATGATCGGAAATCTGGAATCGGATGATGCCAAATTGCTGCAGATTGCCATCGTGGGTCAGCCCGAGCTTCAGCAGAAGTTCGCCTGCAGTGATATGCGTCAGCTTCGTCAGCGAATTTTCAGGCTTTTTCATTTACCCGCGCTCGATCGCGAAGCGACCGGCGGGTATATCCGACATCGACTCGAAG
>CBDTZI010000345.1:0-4316 GCA_965364865.1 uncultured bacterium
AACAAGCCGTTCTGTGCTCATCGGTAGAGGTCTTACAAGTTCTTGAGGACTTTAGCTGTGAAAAAAACCTATAAAATAAGCCCTAAAGCTGTGTTTTGGTCTACACTTTTCAATGCAACCGTAAGAGCATCGACCGCCGCAACTGATGTAACCTCTTATATAACAGTAACTTAGGAACTTATAGTGATTGTTATTTTAGATAAGATTGGGCTTCAACGGGCAGGGAAGTAACGAACAAAGAATACAAAAAAAGTTCAAAATTCTGCAAAAAAACAGTATATTCGCCGCTCGCGGGTTGTGGATGACAAAGCCTCGGTGATGATCAAATCTCACCCCCTCGACGGGTATCCAACACCACTGATAGGGCGACTTCGCAAGACAAGTACATACATAACGGGCAATAATTGCGCGTTACGTCGCAGGATGTTGTGATATCCATCCTGAAAAAATAAAAAAATTACGGGCGGGCAGAGAGTTTTTCCAGCAAATGGATGATTTTTGATGCCAGCTGAGGCTTGGTTCCGCTCAGCGGGGATGACCATCCCATATCTGCTCTTACAATTTCGATCCGGGCGGTATCCGAGGCGACGTTTTCAATTCCGTTCAGCACGATCGCGTCGCAATGCTTACGATGGAGTTTGGACTCCGCATGCGCGTGATGGTTGTGATCTTCCATCGCAAACCCAATCACCACTCGATGTTTTTTAATGCGGCCCAGGTGTGCGCAGATATCGGTCGTGGGCTGTAAGTGGATTGGGCGAACCCGGTTTTGTTTTTTGAGTTTGTGATCGAGTTTTCTCGTCGGGCGATAATCGCACACAGCAGCCGTCATGATCGCGGCATCGCAATCTTCAAAAAGCGAGCGGCAAGCCTGAAACATTTCTTCTGCACTGACAACATCGATACACTGTACGTTTTTCGGCTTGAACAGTTCCACCGGCCCGGACACCAGGATGACCTCGTGTTTGTTCCTGGCGGCCTCGGCGGCGAGGGCGTAACCCATTTTTCCGCTGGAGGGGTTGGAGATAAACCGAACGGTGTCAAAATATTCTCGGGTTGGTCCAGCTGTAATGAGGATGCGCATGATATGAGTGAAGAATTTAGAATTCAGAATTTAGAAAGAAAAAATAATTTCTGAATAACTTACGCTCCTTTGGTTTTGGTTTGTTTAAGTACAACAGTAATATTTTCAAGTATGTCTTGCGGCTCGGCCATGCGACCCGGACCAACCGTACGACAGGCGAGCCAGCCTTCGCCCGGCTCAATCACACGATAACCGTAATCCTTCAGACTCTTGATGTTTTGCTGAACGATCGGATTGGTCCACATGCGGCTGTTCATCGCTGGGGCTAAGATCACCGGAGAATCGGCACTGATTACCAATGTGGACACCATATCGTCGGCGATGCCGCCCGCTATTTTTCCGATGATGTTCGCGGTGGCTGGGGTGACCAAAAGAAGATCGGCGGATTCTGTCAAGGCGATGTGTTGAACATCCTGCGGATCTTGACTGACGAACATGTCGGTTAACACGCGACGTCCGGTTAACGCTTCAAACGTAGTGATTCCGACGAACTGCTGCGCGGCGCGGGTCATGGCTACCGTGACGATTGCGCCACGTTGCACCAGTTTGGAAACCACTTCGCAGACTTTATAAGCTGCAATCCCACCGGTGACCGCAACGAGAACGTTATAACCTACCAGGTCGGACGAGATGGGGTCGGGGTTATTCGCCATCCCTGCCATCTTCTTCGGCCATTTCATAATCGAGCTTGCCGTCTTCGATTTCTTTAATGACCACCTCCAGCTCGGTCAAACCCTTGGGGTCGACCATCGGTCGTGCACCCTGAAGAATCTGTAACCATCGTCGCTGGATCAACGTCGTCAACTTAAACCGTCCGCCCATCTTATTGATCAAGTCGTCGTTTCGTAATGCTTCGATCATGTTTTACCTACCTTATGTTCCTCTTTTAGAATCCTGCAGAATAATTCGTTTCACTTCGTCGATGGTTGTCTCCAACACATCGTTGATGACAAAATGTTGATAACACTGGCTATCTCTGGCGACGGCGATTTCACCGTCGGCTTTATCTAATCGTTTCACCATCTGCTCGTGCGCTTCGGTATTGCGTCCTTCCAGGCGATCACGAAGCGACTCGTGATCCGGGGGCAACACAAAAATTCGTATCGAATCGGGCATACGCTTTGCGACTTGCATGCCCCCCTGCACATCGATCTCAAGCACTATATTTTGACCCTGTTCGATCGCCTCGATGATCGGCTTACGCGGCGTACCATAACGGTGGCCTACATACTCCGCGTGTTCGAGAAATTCGTCCGCGTCGATGCGGCGAGTGAACTCTTCGTCGCTGACAAATTCGTAAGACTCGCCACTGATTTCACCACCTCGCGGCGGTCGGGTTGTCGCGGAAATACTCCAGACGGCATTCGGCAGATCTCGAAGCAACGCCTTGCATATTGATGTTTTACCAGCTCCGGAAGGTCCGCTGATCACAATCAACTTGCCTCGGGAATCGCCAGCGTGTTCGCTACTCGACATTCTGCGCCTGTTCCTTCAGACGATCGACCTGGCCCTTGATTTCCACCACGCTTCGACAAATCATGGCGTCGTTACTCTTGGACGCAATAGTGTTGGCTTCGCGTAAGAGTTCCTGCGTTAAAAACTCCAACGTACGGCCGACGTTTTCGCCTCGATGGCACACCTGATCGTATTGTTCCAGATGCGAATGTAATCGGGTCAACTCTTCTTCGATGTCGCAGCGCTCCGCGTAAATCGCAATCTCACGAGCGAGTGCGTCAGCTTCCAACTCCAACCTGGATTCCTGCATCAGCTTGGAAACCCGGCTGTGTAAGCGCTCGTGGTATTCTTGAATCACCAACGGCGCTCGGGTGCGAACGCAATCGATTTCGCCACGTATGGCGTTGCAACATTTTTCCAGATCACGATAGAGTGCCCGACCCTCTTCGTCACGCATCTGGATCAACATATCCAGCGTCTGATGCGTCAACTTGCTGACGATACCGCGAAACTGGTTTCGTGTTTCATCATCCAACGCGGGTGATTCACACACACCGGGCAATTGGGTGATCGCAGCTAAGTCAATCGTTGTGTTCGTACCAGCCGGCACGCGTAGCGCAGCCAACTGGTCTATGTATTGCTGCATGACGTCCATGTTGAGGCTGCGTAATGCGTCGTTTTGTTCGTATCGCATACGCAGGGAAAAGATCACGCTTCCCCTGGATAATTTACCTCTTAAAATCTTGTCGATTTCATTTTCGAGATACTGTAAAGACTCTGGAATTTTGAGAGAAAGTTTGAGGAAGCGGTTGTTGACGCTCTTGATTTCAACGGCGTAACTCACGCCGTTTTGTGCAAATTCAACCGAGCCATAACCCGTCATTGATCGGATCATGGAATTTGCTGTCCCTCATTATTGTTGCCTGGATTATCGTTCTGAACATCACCCTCTTGTTCCGCGGGCTTGTCCCCTTCTCCTGCGGGTTCACCCTCAACCGGTTCATCGGTTGCGGTGGGATCCTCTTTGGTGGTGTCACCAAAATCAAATTTGGTTGTGCCAATATCAATGGGAAATGCGTTTTCGGGCGAATCACCGGTTTGCGTAGTGGTGGTTCCGCCATCATCGCCGGTCAGTGTGGGCTCTGCGGGTGCCAATGGTGTTTCATCAAATGCGAAGTTGTTGACCACCGCAAACAACAAAAAGAAGCAGGCAAATCCAATCGTTACCCAGGTAAAGATGTCGCCGGTTTTGGCGCCGAACGCACCACCACCGCCACCGCCGCCAAACGCGCCGGACAGACCCTGGCCTCTACCTTTTTGAAGAAGAATGACCAGCATCATCAACAGACAGATACCGATCATCAAGGCCGCTAGCGACCATTGTGTCCAACTCATTTGTGCTACAAGATTCATGCGTCTACTCTCAGTCCTATGTCAAAAGTTTTTATTTAACAGCTGCGATCTCGGTCGCGGCTGCCTGTATAATAGCGAGAAAATCGTCGGCGACCAGACACGCGCCGCCCACCAAAGCTCCGTCGATGTCAGATTGGGCCAACAGAGTACCCGCATTACCCGGTTTCACGCTCCCACCGTAGAGAATTCGGATTGAATCGGCTGTTGTGGCGTCATAAATTGAGGCCAGTCTGTTGCGGATGAAGGCGTGCGTTTCCTGGGCCTGTTCGGGGGTAGCTGTCTTGCCCGTACCGATTGCCCAGACCGGTTCATACGCAATTACAAGCCTGTCAGGAGTGATTTCTGTGTTGATTGCCTCGGATAG
>CBDTZI010000346.1:0-4315 GCA_965364865.1 uncultured bacterium
CGTTGTCCATCCCCAGTCTTGCTTTGACGTAGATGGCTTGCGTTAATACATCAGTCTCTGTTTTGCCAAGCGTATGAGTGATATCGAGTGCGGTTTCATAATGTTCGTCGGCGGTTTTGAAATCTTCAATGGCCGCTGAGGCATGGGCCAGGGTGATGTGCGCGTGACGATTGTTGGGTAATTTTTTCAATGCCTCGTGGCTGTGCTTGATGGCTCGACGGTATTCCTGTCGCTGGTTCAGAATCACCGCCAGGTTGGTGTGTGCGGTCGGAGTATTCGGTGCACGCTCAATATTGCTCGTCCAGAGCGTGTACGAATTTTTCCAGATTTTTGTTTGAGAACGAGTCAGGAATACAAGAACGAATACAATCACGATTGAAGATATTGTCATAATTCGAATCGTTGCGGTTTTGTTTTGATACCTCGTTGCCAGTTTGATGAAGAGACCACCGCAGAGCATCGCCCAGGGCAAACAGGATAAATAACTATAGCGGTCCGCGACGATCTGAGGTCCGCTCTGTGCGATTCCCAACATGGGAGATAGAACCACAATGTAGATAGCCCAACAAGTTAGCAGCGATGGATATCGGCGACGCCAAATCCAAAATAAGGCGGTCAATCCTGTGACGCAAGATGCGGATGCGATGTAAATCATTTCATAGGCTTGGGCATCGGGTCTTTGTTCATAGAGCGGAACTAGATTCGCCGGCCAAAGGGTTGTGACGGGATAAAAAAGGATGCCGTAAAACGCCTGTGCGATGCGCAAATCAAGAGGATGAGCATCAAACGCCCACAGCGCACCCGTTTGTGATTGTGCGCTCACCGCGATCCATGCAATGATGACTGCGGGTATAAGAAAAAAAGATTTTTCGATCAAGATAGTCGGCAGGGATGATTGGTTGGAGGGTGTGGACCGGTTCGATCGGGCGAATCTTCGCAAGGGGTAAACATCAAGAATCAGTAAAACAACAGGTAGGGTAATGCCGGCGGCTTTGGATAGCAGTGATAATGTGTAAAACATGATCGCCAGGGGCAGGTAGTAAAACAATTTTGTTTTTTGAGTTTGAGCGTGATGGTTCAGGTAGCATAAAACCGTAAGCATTAACAATACACCGCTCAGTATATCTCGACGTTCAGTAGCCCACGCGACCGACTCGACCCTGAGCGGATGGACCGCAAAGAGTAGCGTAGCCAGCAAACTCCCAATGAGGATAAACACGGAAGATGTGTTTTCAAATAATAGTAGAAAGAATCGTCTGGCGACAAAATAAAATGCGATACACGTCAACCCATGAAGCAAGATGTTGGTCAGATGAAAGCCGGCGGGATGTAATCCCCAAATACTATAATCCATCGCAAAACTAAGCCAGCTCAGCGGCTGGTAATGGCCTCCGTGCGTCGTGGTGAACATCCACCGGAGGTGTTCTGAGGAAAAGCCACGATACGCATTATTTTGAACAAGATTCTGTAGATCATCCCAGTTGACGAATTCGTTATACAGCGCGGGTTGAAAGGCGGAAGAGATCAGAACGATTATGATCGTAACGGGAAGAAGCAGAGTCGATGGAAGTCGTGAAAAAATATTCGGAGGATTTTCGTCCTGTTCAATGGTTCCAGATTTCCGCTCATGCATGGTAAGTTAATTGTAATCCCGGATTCATAAAAAAACAGGGACTCTTTCATGGCGATTGTTTGTGTGGCAAGAAGGTATAAAAAAAGCACCACCGACGCATGGGCCGGTGGTGCTCGATGATGAAGTCTTATTGTTTGAGGCTCAGAGCAATACTACTGAACACACCCTTCGTAGGAAGGTCGTCCCACACCGGTGTGAATTAGACCGGTTCGAATCAATTCTTGTGGAAGCGTGTCTTTCTGCCAACCCGGGCCACGAACGATGATACATTGCAAGCTTTCATTTCTGTCGGGGTCGTCGGAAAAGACGATTTCGTTTCTGTAGTGAATGGCGTAACCGTTTTTATCTTCCGTTCCTTCGATCAAGACCTTCTGGAATTCCGCATGGGCGTCTACGAAGGCTCGATTGAAAGTCCAGTCCTTACCGTGCCATCCTTTGATCGACTTGGTGGGTCCGGGATCGATACCTTCACCAATCCACTGGCACTCATCTATCTCATTCTTGCAGGACCACGCCCATCGACCAATGTTCTCTTCATAGTAGAGGGTACGAGCGGGGGTCGGTACACGAGAAACAGGTCGCATGTAAGGCGAGTTGGTACTCATCTCACTGCCCGCCGTACCACCGGCGATCATAAAGATGTTGGCGGCGAAGCTGGTACCAAAGTGGTCATACGAAGATCGTTCCGAATTACGAATCCAGTCGGCACAGTGTGCACCACGCGGTGGGCCATTGTCAGCTGGACATTTGAAAATATCCAATTGTAGCGTCGTATCTCTTTCTGCGCCCTTACGGTCTAGGCTGTTATCCTTAAATCCGCCCTTGTACAGAATATCGTTCATCGGACGAGTACTGGGCCCAAATCCTGCGTAAGTGCCATACTTACTGCTTAATATACCGCTGCCTCTTTCGGCAAAACCCGGTCGTCCAATACCACTCTTACCACCCCATTCATACGCACCCACAAATGAGGGTCTGGCGGGGTCTTGGAAGTATTGCAGTGGGTGAACGGGAATACCCCATCCACTGGCATCGTCCGCTTCGTAGACTCGGCTACTGGTGGCGATATTTTTCAAGCCTGACATGCAGACGTTTTGTTTGGCCTGTCGTCTAGCAGCATCCAGTGATGGCAGAAGAATGGCAATCAGCAACGCGATGATCGCGATAACGACCAACAGCTCAATCAGGGTAAAACCGCTGCGTTTACCCTTTAACGCATTGAAGCGTTTCTTTGTCTTACTTAACATTATTTCGACTCCTTGATATTCACTATTGTCGCAAACGCCCCTAATGGAGTTGGCGAAAATACAATTCTTACTTTAACGCAGATATACGCCATTGTAGTCTCGTATTTGTACCGGATACACCCGGGTATTGTCAATCGTTGCAGCCTGGATGACCTCTGCAAACTCAAATCATCCTTAAATTTGATAATGATTTTTGTTGCCTCGATATCCTCATTGAACAGTCGAATTCAGCCATCCAGTTCACATCATCAATGAACTACCCTTCTAACACCAAAATCAGCTGAGCGACGGAAGAAAAATTAAAAAAATCTCACTTTTTTTGACTATGACAGGATTTGTACAAATATAATGTCTATCAAGCCTGTTTTTTGGCGAATATTACGGGTAATATCAATATCGCATGGGTACCGGTGGCAAAATGACCTGTAATTTCACAGAAGAAGAGCTTTGGAGTGGTATGGATCGATCCTCTCAGGAGGTCACGGACCATCTGGTAAGTTGCTCCACCTGCCAACAACGGGCTGAGCATTACCGAACGAATGTGGGTGACATTATCAAAGCGTCCACACCAAATCTGCCACCGATTCCAGAACGTATAGGCCTGTACACGATTCATCGTCGTTTGGGCGAAGGCGGGATGGGGATCGTTTATGAGGGGCAGCAGGATACCACCCAGCGACAGGTAGCCATCAAGGTTATTCGCGGCGGCAGCTATGTGGACGAATACAAGGTACGCATGTTTCAAAGAGAGGCTCACACACTAGGTCGATTGAAACATTCCTCCATTGCAACGATTTATGAGGGTGGTCAAACAGAAGATGGCCAGCACTATATCGTGATGGAGCTGGTGCGGGGCTTGCCTCTGAACGAGTATGTCCGGCAGTATGACATTCCCCGAACTTTTCGTTTGAAACTCTTTCAACGCATTTGCGAAGCCATCAATTACGCCCATCAGCGTGGAGTGATTCATCGTGATCTCAAACCCACGAATATTCTGGTGGAACCGAACGGTGAACCCAAAGTGCTGGATTTCGGTTTAGCCCGTATTACGGATCCGGATGTACCGCTCACTACGACGATCAACGATGTGGGGCGATTGATGGGGACGTTGCCGTACATGAGTCCCGAAGAAGCTTCCGGAAGAACAGATGAAATTGACGTTCGTAGTGATGTGTATTCTCTCGGCGTGATCTTTTATGAGTTGATGACCGATCAGTTGCCTTATCATGTTTCCGGCAAGGCGCTGCACGAAGCGGTGCGAACCGTGTGCGAAGAATCACCCAGACGCCCCGGTGCGATCGACAAATCCTTGCGTGGTGACCTTGAAACGATCGCGTTGAAAGCCCTGGAAAAAGAACCGGGTAGACGATACCAAAGTGCCGCGGCTTTTTTGGATGACATTAGATCGGAAGAGCACACGTCTGAACTCCAGTCA
>CBDTZI010000347.1:0-4304 GCA_965364865.1 uncultured bacterium
GACGTTCGAGCACCTGCAGCTTTTGTGGAAAAAGCCAGCGGGATGTAGGCCCCATGGTTGAAGGGCCTAAGGACGTTTACATCTGCAAAGCCTGTGTCGAACTGTGTCACAACATCATCAAACAGGAAATGCGCCGCACCAACACGACGCGAGCGGTCATCCGCGAAATTCCGTCGCCACGCGAAATTCATGATTTTCTTGAAGAATACGTGGTCGGCCAGGAACGTGCCAAGCGCACGCTGGCGGTGGCGATGCACAATCATTACAAACGATTGCAACACATTGACGCCAGTGATGCGGATGATGTGGAAATTGATAAGTCCAATGTGCTCATCGTGGGCCCGACAGGTGTAGGTAAAACATTGCTGGCCAAGTCGCTGGCGAGAATGTTGAACGTTCCCTTTGCCATTGCGGACGCGACCACCCTGACCGAAGCGGGATACGTCGGCGAAGACGTCGAAAACATCCTGCTTCGCATTCTGCAAAGTGCGGAGTACGACCTGGAAACCGCCCAGCGCGGGATCATTTATATTGACGAAATTGACAAAATCGGGCGTACCTCACAAAACGTGAGTATTACACGAGACGTATCCGGCGAGGGTGTACAGCAGGCGCTGTTGAAAATGTTGGAAGGAACGATCTCCAACATTCCACCTCAGGGCGGGCGAAAACACCCCGAACAACAATATATTCAACTAGACACAACGAACATTTTGTTCATCTGTGGCGGTACGTTTGTGGGGTTGACGGATATCATCCGCCGCAGACTCGGCCAAAGTGCGATTGGTTTTTCCAACGAAGGCGAATTGAAGGACGTCACCAAGGAAGAAGGCGAAGTCTTGGCCCAGGTGATTCCCGAAGACCTTGTCGAATATGGCATGATTCCAGAGCTGGTGGGCCGACTCCCCATCATCACCACGCTGGATCCGTTGAACGTAGACATGCTGGTTCGGATTATGACGGAGCCGAAAAACGCACTGGTCAAGCAGTATCAAAAACTGTTTGAATACGAGGGGTGCAAACTCGAGTTTGCCAAAGACGCCTTGAAGGCCCTGGCCGAAAAAGCTTTGGATCGTGAAACGGGGGCACGCGGGTTGCGTTCGGTGCTTGAGGAATTGATGCTCGACCCGATGTATCACCTTCCCGACCATCCACGATCCGGTAAAAAAGTCGTCACCAAAGCCGTGGTTGAGGGCAAAGAACGTCTGATAACTCCAGGTACACGTCAACGTCGAGAGTCCGCGTAAAATTACCGATATCATAGAGTGTATCGGAAGCGATCTGTATTCACGGACCTTCAGATAGTGGGTGCCCGCTGGGGTGAATTTGGATTAAGGTTCACACTTCGTGAAGACATTTCAGCATAAGGCGAACCCGCATATGAACAGGAAAAGGTGATCCATGGCCGTAACTTTATTATGTCCAAAGTTGACGTGTCGCGCAGTTCTACGAGTACCGGACGACGTTCGCGGCCAGCGTATTCGATGCGGCGAATGTGGTACCGCTTTTGTTGTTCCATTGGTAGAAAAACCAAAACCCAAGGCTCCGATGGAAGACAAACCCAAAACCAGCAAGGGTCGCAAGTAAATCGACGCAGGTATCATTATTCGTAAGAACAAATAGTTGCGAACCCCTCTACACAAGCGGGTCATGGTATGTAATTGTGATTCAGGTCTTTCGATTTGAAGTATTCGCCCGGCATCGTTGCTACAACGCAAACAGTATCCCGACTACAAAAAAGAAGAACATTCCGGAACAGATCGCCAGAGAAATAACTGCCAGGTTTTTTCGATATCGGCGACGTACGCCGATGATGCCGCAGACCACCGCCGCAATGAAAATCGGAATCGAAGCCACTTCGATCATCGCAATGATCATAAACCAGCCGGGAAGCGAACCGCCGTATTGATCTGAAAAGTCCTTGATGATTTGCATTTGGGAGTTCGTGCTTTTATCCGATTCCTGGTACATCTCCTGAAAATGCTCCATTTCCATTTGATGGGGCGTGATGATGATTGCACCGGCGATAAACAACGCGATCAACAAAATCGATAATGAGAGCGCGACCACCGCTACGGTATTACGACTCTGCACAACAGGAATCACTTGATCAGGGGTAGCTTGCGCCAATGGATCTGTGGCTGTTGCTACGGGCGAGGCGGTGTGGATTTGATCCAAATCCATCAAGGTGGATTGAGCTGGTGCGGTTACGGTTGCTTTGCAATACGGGCAGGCGACCGCTTTACCCGCCCATTCTTCGTCCACCTCAATGGGCTGTGAGCAGGATTGACATTGAAATCGTATCGGATTCATAGCCGTCATGTTAACCTTGATTCCACCGAGCGGTCAATCGCAATTCTTCGGGGAAGAAAATCGCTGTAAATCAATCCGCCCAGTTTCGTCGGTGATAGAATTGTTACAAAAAATCATTTTCTTCGGAGCGCAAAATCCGCGTGAAGTGAAGAGTGTGGTTACGCGTTCATTGGCAGCAGCGTGTGTTGCCTGTATTGAAAGCGCAAGGGTTGCAGGACGTGGGGCAACTATTGCGCGTAAAAACAGCATGAAAAGTGCTTCTCCAACGCCCCCCGGGATGTAGCGCAAGCGCAAGACTAACCGATACTGCCTGATGTACTGTTTTCGCCAATAATTCCATGAAGCTATTATACAGACGTGATGCGGAGTCATCGATCATGCTTTCAAAACCGGATACCATCGAAGAAATTACCAAACTCAATCCCACCGTGAACCCAACCTTTCTGGCTGATTTCTCCAAGGAGGAGTTGAACGATTATCTGGTGCGGCTACATCGTGTGACCAAAGAGGATCCATTTTCCAGACGTGCCATCCCGCGTCATTCGAGTCATCTCAGAAGCTCATCCCCTACGCACAAAATCGGGAACGAATAACCACACCCTATCGACGACGATGCATTTCCAACAGAGAAAGTATTCGTTTCATGTTTTGGGGTAATGGGGCCTCGAACTCGATGGGTTCATCCTTGAACGGATGATACATTTTCAGACGGCGTGCGTGCAGGGCTTGATGATCAATCAGTATTTCTTCACTTCCATCATCGGTTAGCGTTTGTTCAGATATCCAATGCCCCCCGTACATGCGATCCCCCACAATGGGATGACCCAGCGAAGAAAGGTGTACACGAAGCTGGTGGGTTCGACCCGTTTTAGGAAATAGATTGACCGTGGTAAACCCTTTGTATCGGGTATCCACGCAGTATTCGGTAATCGCTTCTTTGAACATGCCTTGTCGAGGTGGATGGGAGCCTGGCAGAATCATCCGCTGTGTGGTTTCCGGGTGCGGCGCAAGGGGTTTGTTAATCACGTCGCCGTCCAGCGAAATTTTTCCTTCGCATATCGCAAAGTATTCTTTCCTGAGGGTTCGACGCTCGAACTGCTGGGACAAGCGCCAGTGGGCTTCGTCCGTCTTGGCGATCATCATCACCCCGGTGGTGTTTTTATCGAGACGATGCACGATGCCCGGCCTGAAGGGTTCACTGCCTGCGCTTAATTGATTCGCATGATAGGCGACGGCGTTAGCAATGGTACCGGATTGATTGCCATGAGCCGGATGGCAAATGATCCCCGCGTGTTTGTTCAAAGCCAGGTACCAATCGTCTTCGTAGATAATGTCCAGCGGAATGTTTTCGGGTACGAGGGTGTTGGACGGTGGTGGCGGCAAAATGATCTTAATGTTGTCCCCCGCGGCGGGTTCATAACTTGCTTTAGCGGGTAGTTCGTTGACCGTAATTTTCCCTTGCTTGATGTATCGCTGGATCACGGTGCGTGAGATGTTGGGGAATCGGTTCTGGATAAATTTATCCAATCGCCGACCCGGCAATCGACGGGGGATGTGGATGAGGTGCTCCACATCCTGACTGTCGTCATCGATCGACTCTTGAACGTCGTTGTTGTCCTGATTGTCATCACTCATATTGTTTCAGGCTTTTGTTCCATCAAGTTGCGGCCAAACTTATCCTTTGAACACCCACGCATGACTTATATTGGTTTTCGATATCCGACACCGCAGATATTACCATGATAGACCGATTGATCCCGCTCGCCAAGCGTACTCATACGCCCGCCTACACAACCGATGGCTGAGGTATTGAATTCGCGGTATAACTCATGAGCCATGGCACAGCAGAATTCATCCAACTATGTATCTCGCGGCGGGGAAAAACTGGCTCACGCACTGCAACAATTTTCTTTTTCGGTGGATGGGCTTAGCTGTGCAGACCTGGGCAGTCACGTCGGCACGCGTGTCACCGTGAAGGGCTGGCTGGCGCA
>CBDTZI010000348.1:0-4262 GCA_965364865.1 uncultured bacterium
GCTCACGCGCGATGTAATTCCATACGCACTGACGGACATTCGTGGTGAGATCGTGGGTCCGAATCGTATAGGGTTGAAACGGTCGAATTTATCACGCGATGAAATCGATGATATTCGACATGCTTATCGAGTATTCATGCAGCGCGGAACATCGTTAAAAGATGCGGTGGATCGCATGGCCAGCGAGGTGAAAACTCCAGCCGGTGAAAAACTGGTGAAATTCCTTCATGCGGACAGCAAAAGGGGCTTTGCGAGCCGTTCTCACTCCATTTCAAGAAAAAATATTTCCGATTCATAAGACCCAATCGGAATAAATCCTGATCCAACCCGGTTAATAATGATGAGATGTGTTCGATTGAGAGCGAATGAAAAGTACCACTGGTAACGATGCATCGGAACCCACCAGTGCTCATTCGTGAGTCCACCCATCGACGCAGCTTCATTAATCAGGCGCTTCTTTCCCCTTCGGGAGACACCGGGAAACTACGGTTTCTCGGTGTCCTTTTTTTAGACCATATGATATTTTGAGGGAATCGTGCTTACCCCACGATACGAAGCGCGACCAGAGTTTGATCGTCTTCCTGGATGTTGGAGCCGGTAAAACCGATCAGGCGATTCGTGATGCAATCGATAATGTGTTGCGCGTTGGGGACGTCCTCACGGACACAGCTCAATAACCTGTCACGGCCATACATTTCACCTTCTGAAGAAGCCGCTTCCGTAATGCCATCGGTATAAAGCAACAGCGTGTCGCCCGGTTGAAATGTGATACTGCTCTGCGGAAATTGTTCTACCGGCTGTATCGCTAAGGGTAGATGTTGAGCCTGATCCAGCTCGTGAATTTTAATATTTTTATCGATCAACAAAGGGGGATTGTGGCCCGCGCAGGAATAGGTCATCGTCCGTGTAGTAGAATCATAGACGCCGTAAAACGCCGTCACAAAAGTGCCTTTGTGTCGGCGGGTAAGTTTCAAAAGTTGTTTATTGGCAATCTGCAACACATCCGCCGAACAGGAACATTCCATACATTGAGCGTGCAACATGGTTTGCAGCATAGCCATGACCACCGCGGCCGGGGTGCCGTGGCCACTGACGTCTGCGATCAACACGCCCCAGCGCCCATCACCCAAATCAAAGAAATCGTAATAGTCACCGCCGGCTCGTGTCGCGGTTTTGTAGGATGCGGCGATGTCCATCCCCGGTATGTTTGGAAGCGCTGCGGGGAGTAACGATCGTTGAATTTTTGCGACCTGTTTTAATTCGTGATCGATCTGTGCGTACGCTTCCTGTAATTTTTGCGCGAGTAAAAGATTGTTGGTCGCGCGTCCAAACAGGTTGGTGGTACATAAAGCGTCTGTAAGATCGGCGTGATCGAATGTGTTGGGTACGCTTGATAAGCGGACCACCATATTGAGTGCGGTTCCGCCGTCGTAGATCGGTATAGCCATTAAAGATCGTATGTCTTTAAGAAATTCATAAGCGGGATCATTTTTATCGATGCGAACATCGCTGACGATCTGCGGTTGATCGCCGTAGAGCAGCTCAGCCAACACGCCGCCTTCAAGTAAGGGTAGCCGGTCCTTCTGCTGCCAGGGGTTGATGTTTTCTTTCCAGCGTGAATCGCGGGTGATGCGATATTGTGGTGGTTCAAGTTCTCTGCGGCTGAGCGAGATGGATGCGTCATCACCGTAGAGGCTCGCGGTGCGCTTGCGGAATATCGTGATCATCTCCTGCGGATCATTTTGCAGAGATATTTCACGAACCATCTCATCGATCATGGCTAATCGATCGGCGTTCAGGTGATCGGCGTTTTGAGGAGCCGCGTGTGGCGATGCCGCGTCTTGGGGCGCGCCTGCGGACGACATGTCCGGTTGATTTTGGTCTGTCTGTACGTTGGGAATCACCCGGCCCGATGATGCTGGTTGATCATTCATGAAGGTATTTTATTACAAATGAGGAGGCGAAGCAATGTAACACGATATGTCCCATTTGGAGACGTGTAAGAACTACGGTTTCTCGGTGTCCTTTTATGGGATTCACATTACTTTTTAGTTGTCGTTGACAGATTCAACAATGGTTTCGAAATTTACAACAAGTTGTTTAGCCATGCGTGCGTACTCTAGAGCGGTATCTGATGAGATGGATGATTCATGCGAATGCGCAGCCTGATTACGAAGCAAGCGTAATTTATTTATCAATTCATGGGTTTTCCGATCAATTCTTTCGTCCTGTCCAAGTTTACGAACGATAGACTGATATGTATTATTGTTATACAGAAAGTCTTTCCCGAATAACTTTTTAGCCGTGTTAAACATTGCGAGATTTACCTCTCGCCATGATTCAACAACGGCCGCTCTGGGAGATATACAAGCGAGTTCAATGATCCTATTCTCCTCCTCCGGTGTCATGATTGTGTCCGTTTTTATTTCATTTACTACACCAGCTTC
This sequence comes from uncultured bacterium, assembly GCA_965364865.1. Lineage (GTDB taxonomy): Bacteria > Planctomycetota > Phycisphaerae > UBA1845 > UBA1845 > CBDTZI01. The sequence goes on from CBDTZI010000348.1 coordinate 2,448, forward strand.
CTCGCGTGCTTCAGCGAGCTTTTTTCCGAAGTCTATCTCGAAATCTTTATACTTCATTCGTTGCATTAGTGGGATGAGGTTTATCAACGGTTTTCGAAAAAGTATCACGATAATGATGGCAGTGATCGGCCATGCGAGCGAAGATATAAATTCAAGCCAGTTCATAGTAGTCTAGACCTAACAATAATTAAATTTATTCGTACAACAGATAGCGCACTAATTACCAACAGCATACCACGTCACTGGCATTTCTGCCAGATGTGAGATAGAGCCTATAGATGCTGAGAATGGCGTATTCATCCTGACGTGTTCAATGGCTGGTGTTGTCGGTGGATGATTTCTCAGCGAATAATTCCCACAGCCTGAAAGGCTGTAAGATAATAGCCGTGGGTAAGTCCGACAAAGTCGGACGCCACCCACGGAATATGTGATCCCCACATACCCTTCAACCCTGAAAGGGTTGCACAAAAAAAGATTACCCAATAGACAGTATTTCGGTAGAATACATGCATGTCGCAAACACTCACAAAACTACTCATGCACGTTGTATTCTCTACAAAAGATCGCCACAATCTAATTGCGGCTGCTATAGAATCTGAATTGCATTCATATATGGGTGGAATCTGTCGAAATCTTGATTCTCCGGCGTTAGCAATCGGGGGTACCGAGAATCATGTTCATTTACTAATCAGTTTATCAAAAAAAATTGCCTTGACTGATTTGATGTTGACGCTCAAAAAGGATTCCTCGAAATGGATCAAAACAAAAGGAGAGACATTCCAGCAATTCCATTGGCAGGACGGGTATGGTGCATTTTCGATTGGCGAGTCACAAATTGAGGCAGTAACCGAATATATTCACGGACAAAAAGAAAAACACAAGACTATATCGTTCAAAGACGAGCTTGTTGCGTTGGCCAAGCGGTATAGCGTGGATTTTGATTCTCGATATCTTTGGACGTAATTTTGGTTTCTTCAACCCTTTCAGGGTTGTTGTTTGCGATGATTTTATTCCGGTGGCGGCGCTGCGCTAGCCACCGGCTATTATCTAGCAGGCCTACAGCCTGCGTTCCGTACCCCACCCTTTTCTGACGAAAAGAATGGGGCACCCACGCTGTTGCGTCTTGCCACCGGCTACTATCTAGCAGGCCTACAGCCTGCAACAATTGATGTGCGGCTCGGTTTTGTCGGTTACGGCGATTTAATCGCCGAAAATTTCAGCCGTAATAATTCGTTTCCGGTTGGCTCGTGCATGCTTTCGGACATGAGTTCAAAACCATAGCGATCATAAAACTTCCGACCTATGGAGTTGGCTTTGAACACCTCCACTTCAAGATCTCCGTGCAAATCATGGGCTTTGTCCATCAGCGCTTTCCCCGCTCCGGTGCCTTGGAAATCGGGCTTCACAAAGATGGCTCCGATTTCGCAATTGGCACCATCCTCGCCGTCGATCAACGCGACGAAGCCGATCACCTGGCTGTCCTGCTCCGCGACCCATGTTTCGGTATTGGGCAGATAAACATGAGAAATGTTATAATACTCCTGAGCCAGAAACTCCTTGGTCAAAAAAGGGTGGGCGATTTTCGTCGCACTCTCCCAGGAGTCCAACACGCCCTGCAAATCTTCATCTTTGTATTTACGAATAATACGACTCATCGTGATCTCTCTTGTACGTTAGTTTCTCTTGCCCGTTTGTTGTCCCATTTCTTCCCCCCTTATTTTCAAGGGGGGATTGAGGGGGGTAGGTTGGCTAGTAACTGCTATATTGGAGACTCGTTTTAGTAGCTGGTAAAAACCTCCCCCAGCCCCTCCTTAG
>CBDTZI010000349.1:0-4226 GCA_965364865.1 uncultured bacterium
GTAATCCATCCAGTCGCAAACTGGTGCGCCAGCCACACCGGCGTGATAGACGTCGGGTCTGCGCATGGCGGCCATCGCGGAAAAATAACCGCCGAACGACCAGCCGAAAATCCCCACCCGTTTCAAATCCATTTCCCGATATTTTTTTCCGAGCAGTTGCAAACCCGCGACCTGATCTTCTAAGGGCAAGTCTATGAGATTATTTTTAATGGATCGTTCCCAGTCTCGGCCCCGATGCGGCGTGCCACGCCCGTCGATCGAAACCACGATGTAGCCATGATCGGCGATCCACTGATCCAGCAGGTAACGATACGGTGAGGCTTGCACCATCTGACCGTGCGGCCCGCCGTAGACGTGAACGATCACGGGCAAAGATCGTGAGCGATTAAAATTTCGCGGACGAATGATCACCGCGTGGAATTTTGGATTTTTTCCGACGGTGGTGAGTTCCATGTTGGGTAGCCAGGGTGGATTTTCGGCGACGGATTTTAATCGGCCCAGCTCTTTGCCGCTACGGTCTTTGACGATTAGCCCGCGCTTTCCTGTTAATGTGTTGTAGTAATGCACATATACCTGATGGTTTTTGGAAAAAGTTGCGCCGTGCATGCCGGGGATTTCGGTGATGCGCGTCGGAGTTGATGATATCCCTTTTAACCCTATTTTGTACAAGTGGGTTTGGGTGGGATTCTCGCAGCCGAGCATATAAACTTCGTTGCGAGTGTTATCCACCGACACTAAACCTTTCCATTTGAAATCCGTTGTGGTGAGCGGTTTGATGAGTTTACCCGTGTGGCTGCGCAGTTCGAGTTGCCACGCACCGTTTCGCTCAGTGGTCCATAGAAAAGTTTTTCCGTCGTCTAACCAGTGCGGCATTTTCTGATCGAGATTGACCCATGCACTGTCTTTTTCGATGAGTAAGGTTTTTGTGTTTCCAGATTTCGTATCAATGGTCAGCAATGCGTGCTCGGTTTGCTCTCGATTTTGCACGAGAATCGTCAGCGGTGCATTTTGTTTCCACTTGACAGTCGCGACATAGACATAACGATGTTGATCCCAATAGAGCCATGTGGTTTCTCCGCCGGTTGCGGGAATGAGTCCCATCGTTACAGAGGCGTTGTTTTTTCCAGGCCTGGGATAGGGCCAGGTCTGCGGTTCGATTTCGGGATGCACTGCGTCCATAATGTGCATGGTTTCCATTTGCGATGTGTCGGTTCGTTGATATAAAATCGTCCGACTGTCCGGCGACCACCAGTAGCCGCGAGTGCGACCCATTTCTTCCTGAGCGACGAATTCGGCTAGCCCGTTGGTGACGTGTTCTCTGGCACCGCTGGTGATTTTTATTTCCTGCCCGTTTTGAATGTTGATGATATAAAGTTCACCGCTTCGTACGCAGGAAACCTGTTGACCGTCGGGAGAAAAACGGGCGTCGATCGGATAGCCATTGTCACTCAATAACTCTTTGACTATTCCGCTGGCTCGATCAATCACAAACAATCGCCCGGACAGCGGCACCAGGATTTGGCTGGCGTCTTTACTTAATCGATATTGGGCGATGCCCCGTGCGGACATGCGCATTCGCTCGCGTCGGGCCAATTCTTCGACGGATAAGTTTTCTTCCTGTCCCATTAAAATTAAATCCGAGGTCAGCAGGATTCGTTCTTCTCCGGTTTCGGTATTGAATTCGTACAAATCCTGAACGAAAGATCGCGGGCCGCTGCGTAGAAACAAAACGGCACTGCCGTCGGGAACGATTTTTATGGAGCGGGGTCGGCCCAGTGAAAAGCGGCGGGTGGCGGTGTAGGTTTCAAAGAAATCCGCGCCGGCTTTGTGTTGCGATTGATTGGAAACGGCATCGGTATTGGATAGTGAAATGTGAATCGAACAACCGAAAAGCATCACAGTCAACGTCATTGCTATAGTCATAGAAAAAACTGCTCTCATCGAAGTATACCTTTCTAAGGTCGCTCACACTCAAATGTAACGTCGAGGCTTGTCCCCGGCGCATGGATTGCATCTCTTGTAACATTAACGAAAAAGCATTGTGATAAATTCCGGCAGCATCTTCACCTTATTTATAACACTGGCGGACAAGCCGCCAGAGGCACCCGCCGCCCGCAAGGGGCGACGCTACATGTAGCCATTCGTCGATCAAAACCATTCACTCTATTTTTTGTCAATGTTGATGGACTGGATGATACGGGATGATTTCAGGTCGTGCCAGTCATTTGATGGGCGACCGCGCTGATGGCTTGATGGAGTGCTTCAACACCGTCGGTTAGACATGCGGGGCCCGGCTGAAGGATAATGGATGAATCCAATTCAAACATACAATCTTCACGCGTAAATGGTGCATCGGCGAAACCGGGTCGTGATCGCGCGGTATCTTTTCTGAATTTTTTACCGCACCACGAAGCCAGGTAGAGATCGGGTTTGCGTTCAATCACCGACTGGGGTGTCACGATGCGATCTTTCGCGCTGGCTTTGTCACGCAAATCACTGAAGCAATCATCACCGCCCGCGATTTCAATCAGTTCGGAAACCCAGCGTATAGAACAAATGATCGGGTCGGGCCACTCTTCAAAATAAACACGCGGGCGAACGGGAAGTTTTTCGGCTTTGCGTCGAACGTGATCCAGATTGGATTGCAACTCGTCGACGAGTCGATCGGCTTTGTCCGCGCAATCGATCAACCGCCCTACGGTACGTATCATCTCAAAGATATCCGACAGGCTTCGCTGATTGAAACAGTGAACCTGCAATCCTCGCGAAATTAACTCCGAGCAGATGTCCGCCTGCAGATCGGAAAACGCCAACACGAGATCGGGTTTGAGTTGCAGAATTTTTTCATAATCGGCTTTGATGTACTGCGATACAACGGGTTTTTCTTTTTTTGCTTGGGGCGGACGAACCGTGAACGCGGAAATACCGATGATCCGATCCTGTTCACCCAATCGATACAACGTCTCTGTCGTTTCTTCGGTCAGGCAAACAATTCGTGTGGGGCCGGTCATGGCAATCAGGATGCTCGTTCTTGAATGAGTGTTTTCATTCTAACCGCGGGTACATAACGTTCCATCAACGCGAATCCTCCAAACAACATTGTTGCAAACAGCAAATCGCCTGTCAGTGTATTTCTAAAAAACGGTATAGCGGCTACGTAACATTGGATCAAGCCAGCTAACGTTTTCGGGTAAAAGTTATAGAGCATCCAAACGCCGAAATTGGTTACCACGAAGAACAGGATTGAGCCGCAAAGCGCTGTTGATGCGATCCGTAGCGGAGTTATTTTTTTTGCGACCCATATCCCCAAGCCTACAGTTACCGCGAAGCAAATATATACCACGGGCATGAGTGTATGAAAACCTCCAGCGATCAATAGATCACTGAGAAACATAGCCATGAGCGGCACAGCAAAAGCCAATCGTCTGCTTGCGAAATGTGCACCGCCGAACAGTGCGATGGCGGCGATCGGTGTAAAGTTGGGTGGATGCGGGAGTAATCGCATGGCCGCTGCGGAAAAGATCATCGTTACGATGGCAATGAATCTGGGGTTGAACATTATTTTCTCCTTTTGATGTTTTATGATTTCGAATAGTTATATATCAACATGATCAACCAACTATTGTAACACCGCGCAAGCTAAAGCATGCGGCTCAGGTGTGTACCATTCAATGCTGGTAGGTATAACAAATCCGCAAAATATCGGCAATCACGACGAACGATTTCACCGACTTTGATGTCCATAGGTTTTTTGAAAATCGGCCCGTCAATAACAAACGAATGAAACTCACCGTTTTCACCGCACGGATCGACGTTACTGGGCAGATCACTGATGAGCGACGCATCGATTAATCGACCGGCGAAGGATGGGCCTAGTTTTTCGGCGTCGACGCAAGATAGATAGCTCTTGAATCCCAAATCAATAAAGGATTGAACCAACTCAGTCGTGTCTCGTTTCCAGATTGGAAACAGGGCTTGCATATCGACGAGGGCCAGTTTTTCTTCGCGGTACTTTCTTAAGTCTTCCAGAAAAATATCGCCGAACGCGACGGCGAACACACCTTGCTCTTTATATTCGAGCATGGCTTCTTTCATTTGTTGTTCGTAATGATCGTTGGTGCAGGGCTGGGGTAAATAAATTTTATGTAGCGGCAATCCAACCGCCTCAGCCTGAATGTCCAGCAATTCTTCACGCACGCCGTGATGACTGATCCGCTGGTAATGCC
>CBDTZI010000350.1:0-4221 GCA_965364865.1 uncultured bacterium
TCCAGTACTATTTACGTTAACCATGCAGCACCTCCCGAGGTGTTGTTGGCCAGAGTCGTGTTGGTGTACTAGCACCTTCACGGCTCGCCTTATGTGTATGCGGAGTCCACCCATGCGCACGTACGCATGAAGCGATCAAGGCAAGTCATTGTAAAATAACTCCGCAGGGATTTACGGATTTATAAATCAGCTTGATTTTTTGATACGTTTATTAATTTTTTTTATTTTCCGATGTTTTGTGCTCCATCGGACCGCGTGTGTATGTTCTAGGATATCGGTTTGTTTGTCAAGAAAAAAATAGAAAATTTATAATGTTTTATTGTCGAAGTGCCAAATCACTGGCACTATAAAATCACATAAGCCCGGCTGGTTAGACCAGCCGGGTATGCCTGGCCAGCCGGGCCGACCCCACCAGCCGAGTATGACACGATCAGAAGACTAGAAACTAGAGAACTAGAAACAAGATTTGGTGCGAGAAAAGATTGCCCGCTTCCTTACGGGCGCGTCTCGGTTATTCGCCACCCACAAGGGTCACAGATCCCCGGTTAGGGGTGATGCTACTTTTTTTCAAATCTGGCGACGACGGCGCAGGCGGTGGAGTCGCTCCACACATTAATCGACGTACGAAACATATCCAAAACACGATCGACAGCGAGAATCAGACCCACGCCATCGAGTGGCAAACCAACGGCACCCAGAACAACCACCATCATCACCGTGCCGGCGTGAGGAATGCCCGCAGCACCGATGCTGGCGAACAGCGCGGTGATGGCTACGATCACCTGTTGGGCTATGGTTAAATCAACGTCGGGTGTTACCTGTGCGATAAACAAAACCGCAACGACTTCGTACAAAGCCGTACCGTCCATGTTGATCGTCGCACCTAGCGGCAAGACAAACGAACTGATGCGGTTATTAATGCCGGCTCGTTCCTCCACACACGTCATGGTCAGTGGAAGCGTGCCGTTGCTGCTGGCGGTGCTAAACGCGGTGAGCAAAGCCGGCGACATACTCTTGAAAAACTCCTTCGGCGATCGCCGACCCAGTAACATCAGAATCAGCGGCAGCGTGATGAACGCGTGGAACGACAGAGCCAGGGTCACGGTCAGCGCATACCACCCCAGGGCTACGAAAACGTCCAGCCCCTTGCCCGCGGACGCGTACAACATAAAACCCAGCACGCCGATCGGCGCGAATCGAATGATGAACATGGTCATAGCCATCATCACATCAAACGCACCGGAGAAAAACTTCGTCATCATCTCGCCGGTTTCGCCCCCCACTACCGTGATGAACGCTCCGAACAAAATGGCGAAGAAAATTACACCCAGAATGGATTTGTTGGATGGATCGGACAAAGCGGCGAACGGATTCGACGGAATCATATTGAACACCTGATTCCACAGCGTCTCACCCAGCCCCGCTCCGGTTTCCACCACTTCCATCGTGACCGCTTCGCGAGCCTGTTCAAGTAACACGAGGTCAGTGTTTAGACCTGGCTGAATGATGTTGAAGGCGATGATGCCGGTGAGGATGGCGATCATGCTGGTGCTGATGTAATAAACCAATGTTCGACCGCCCAGCTTACCCAGGCCTTTGATGTTACCCGTGCTGGTAACGCCGGAGATGAGTGACGTAAGAATGAGCGGCGCGACGATCATGGATAGTAATCGCAGAAATATATCGCCCACCCCTTTACCGTATGCCGCCACCGTTTCTGGCCAGGCTTTATCGATTTTATCCAACCCCGCGAGAATATTCAGCGGCAGGCCTATGCCCGCGCCAAGAATCATGGCGATCAAAATCTGATAATGTAGTTTTAATTTTATTTTCATAGCAAAATGGCTTCCGGACCTTACGTCGTCTGCATCGAAAAGTGACAGCTTCATCGAATGTTAAAACACGGACGGCTATGGGTTTGTATGGTAGTTGCACACATTCAGGTTGCAACCAAAATCTGTTGCAAATCGAAAATCACCGGTTTTCAACTCTCAATGCGTTAATGTCGCTTCTGATTTGACTTTTTTATCCATTACGATAACATTGTTCCGTGCTAGACTTCATTCGACATTTTCACTGTGTGGAGGGCGTAGCGTGACCACCCTCGCGGTCATCCCTGCCCGATACGCTTCGACCCGCTTCCCTGGGAAACCTCTCGCTACTGACACCGGTAAATATCTGATCCAACATGTGTACGAACAGGTTTGTGCGTCTGCGCGAATTGATCGCGTGATCGTAGCCACCGACGATGAGCGGATTGAGTCCGCTGTGAAATCATTCGGCGGAGATGTTTGTATGACCCGTTTGGATCACCCCAGCGGCACGGATCGAATCGCCGAGGTTGTTTCAACGCTTGATCTGGATGATCATGATCTCGTACTGAATGTTCAGGGTGATGAACCAGAAATTCCGCCGGCGGTGTTAAACGATCTGATTGATTTGATGGAAAAACAGGACGATTCCTGCGGCGTGGGAACGCTGGCGGCTCCGTTTGATGACGACGGTCCTCGTGACGGGCCGGGTTCGCCGCTCGACCCGAACTGCGTGAAGGTTGTGCTCGACACCAACGATCACGCTTTGTATTTTTCCCGCAACCCCATTCCCTATCCTCGTAAAACCAGTGGCGCTGTGGATAAACCCTCGAACTGGTTGCTTCATCTCGGCGTTTATGCGTTTCGCGTAAACACGTTAAGAAAAATCACAACGGGCGAATTTCAAAAGCCGAGCTTTCTGGAACTTTCAGAATCGTTGGAACAGCTGCGCTGGATGGAACACGGGTTGCCGATCGCGGTATTACGGGTACAACATCGTTTTGTGGGTGTGGACACCCCCGAAGACTACGCCGCGTTCGTACAACGAACACTGTCGAAAGAGAAATCGACAGCCACATAATTTTTGATGGGTGCGTGATAAGTATGTGCGCGTAAGCTTGATATAAAAATTTTGTATTGACGTACGAATGAATATACGTTTCGGATAAAAGATAGATTGACTTTGACCAGGTGGTAGTTATGAATAAAAATGATGGATCGACCAAACCCAAGACGAACTTAGCCTCCATCGGACACATCACCGAAGACACCGAATTTTTCTCGCCCTTCCCACCCGGCTACGTCAAAGGCAAAACAAAATATGTGGTTGTGTTCGGCACGGTGATGAGTGGATTGGGCAAAGGAATCTTTTCCAGCTCGTTAGCCAAAATCTTCAAAGACAAAGGCCTGAACGTTTCACCCATCAAGCTCGAAGGATATCTTAACCGCGACAGCGGCACGTTAAATCCGTTTCGTCACGGCGAAGTGTTTGTCCTTGATGACGGCGTCGAATGTGACATGGACCTGGGCACCTATGAGCGTATGCTCAATCAAGACCTTTCCCGATTAAACTTCACCACCAGCGGTCAAATCTTCTCATCGGTGTTAGACAAAGAACGTGAAGGAAAGTATCTGGGTAGAGACGTGCAGATGATTCCGCATGTGACGGGTGAGGTGAAACTTCGACTGCGTGAACTGGCGGTTGCGTCTGAAGCGGATGTGGTGTTTGTCGAAATCGGCGGCACCGCGGGTGACGTGGAAAACGCTTATTTTATCGAAGCGGTTCGCGAAATGGCTTTTGAAGAAGGTGCAGGGAATTTCTGTTTCGTAGCCCTGACGTACATCATCTCGCCGACGGTCTTGGGCGAACAAAAATCCAAACCTGCACAGATGAACCTGAAACTGTTGAACGCCGCGGGTATTCATCCGCACATTATTGCGTGTAGAGCATCCGTTCCGGTGACCAAAACCGTTCGAGAGAAAATCGCGTTGTTTTCCAATGTACCGATGGACCGTGTCTTTTCCATGCACGACTGCGAAAGTGTTTATCTGATTCCGGAAATGTTGCGGGGCGCGGGCATTGACACCGCAGTGATCGATCTGCTGGGATTATCCTCACACGCGAACGATCAAAACGAGGAGCAGGCACGAAAAACATGGGCGAATTATCTCACACATTATCGCGGCGCCCAACACCCGATCACCATAGGGATCATTGGAAAATACACATCGGTGCGTGACAGTTACGCCAGCATCATCCAATCCCTTGAGCACGCGGGCACGCATCTGGGCGCCAAAGTTAATCTCGAATGGGTGGACAGCGCCAACCTGACGGATGAAAACGTTGAAGACGAGTTGAAAAATTTTGACGGTGTGATTGTACCCGGCGGATTTGGTTTTCGCGGGGTGG
>CBDTZI010000351.1:0-4221 GCA_965364865.1 uncultured bacterium
GGCCAAGGTGGGGATCATGCCCGCGCACATTCACAAAGAGGGCGGTATCGGCGTCATCAGCCGGTCCGGCACGCTGACCTACGAGGCGGTGTGGCAGCTCACCAATCTGGGCCTCGGGCAGTCGACTTGTATCGGGATCGGTGGCGACCCGGTGAAGGGGTTGAACTTTATTGAATTACTTGAGATGTTTGAAAAAGACGAAAAAACCGACTCGATGATCATGATCGGTGAAATCGGCGGTACGGACGAAGAAGACGCCGCAGCTTATATCGAACGATATGTCACCAAGCCGGTGGTGGGCTTTATCGCGGGACAAACCGCGCCTCCGGGTAAGCGTATGGGCCACGCCGGCGCGATCATCAGCGGCGGCGAAGGCACCGCCTCTTCCAAAATCGAAGCGTTAAAAAACGCGGGCGTAGTGGTTGCGGATTCTCCCGCACAAATTGGCGAAGAGCTGGCCAAATTGCTACAGATTGCCGAGAGGCAGACGGTGTAGTGCGTCTATTGTGTTGAATGAAGATCAACCAAAGCTTACTCATACGGTGATGCCAGGGCCAACTTTTCGCGTGGCTGTGGTCTCGTGTTTCGCACTGGCGATTTTCGTTCGATTTTATCATCTGGGTATCCCCGATTACTGGCTGGATGAATTTCATTCCATGTCCAATTCTGCGGGATTGCGTCAGGTGATGGAGTCCGTTCCCTACGGTGAAATCGTTCATGATTGGCCGGACTATACGGAGTTGAACGGTGAGAGTTCATTGGGATCCGTATGGGACAACATGAAGCATGACAGCCACCCACCTGTTTATTTCATGGTGTTGCAAACTTGGCGGTTGTGGTGGGGGGATCTGGAAAACACCACACGATCATTGTCCGGCCTTGTTTCGATCCTCTCAATCCTGCCGATTGCGCTGATCTTTTTTGAACATCGCAAACCACAACTTTTTCCGTGGATGGTTCTGGGGCTGGCATTGTGCTTTTCTCATATCCACATGGGTCAGGAAACCCGCCCCTACAGTATGGGTATGCTCTGGGTGAGTTTGAGTTACTGGTTACTGATTCGGTTGGAACGCCATTGGACGGTGTGGTCATCTCGGCATCAATGTATTGAAATCAGCCTTTATGCGTTGACTTTATGGCTCGCGATGATGACCCATTATTTTACTTCGCTGGCTATTCTGGGGCAGGTGGTTTATGTGCTGCTGCGAATTCGAGGACCGTTACTTCGATATTGGGTGGTATCGGTGGTGTTGGCGGCTACGTTCTGGTTGATTTTTTGGGGACCAACTTTTGCCGCGCAACAGGAGTTCATTTCCAGACAGGACTGGTTATACGAAAAAGGTGCGGACCACATTACGCGTTCACTCTATCGGATCGCCGATCTTCCTTATCGATTGTTGTTCCATCACGAAAGGTTTACGTTCCACTTCTGGCAGATGTTGATTGGAGCCGCGGTGGTGTTGCTCTGTGGAATACGATGTTGGTCTGTTCGTAACTCTTATGTGCTGTTGTTTTTTCTGTGGTTTCTTGTTCCGGTCTTCGTTTTTGCCGCGATCGATTTTTTCACGGATCGCCAACTGTTGGCTCACATTCGATATATATCTATCGCCGGACCCGGACTCGTGGGGATGATCGTGTTTGCGATTTATCAAGCCAGGAAAATGGTGCGATGGGTTTTGTGTTCTGTACTCCTGTTGATCGTCGTGTTCACCCTTTCGTTACCCACTCCCAACAACCCAAAAAGTTTATACACCGCCGAACTGATCAAGGATCAGATCAAACCCGGTGATCTTTTAATTTATGATGCAGTTGACTGGCCTCGGGACTGGATCCCGCAATTTTTCGTACCCGTTTCAAATCATCTTACCGACGTGAATAATCCGTTCATATTGCTAAGAGATACCCTGGATGATTCCTGTATACAACAGATTCAATCCTACGCACGCTGGATCGTAATCTCGCCGAGAATTGACGCTACGCCGAACCCCCTGCCTGAATCCTATAAACTATGGATGAAATCGCCTTACATCGATCAGGTGGGATGGGTCTACATCTTCACTCGAAATGATTTACCGCAATACCAACCGCCACAAGGGCAAGGCTAAGTGATGAGGTGTATGCCGACTGACTCCATCACGTCCGCTACGATTTTTTTATTTCGGTGTGTTCAAGAATTGCGATGATCATCACCACACAGAAACATTGCATCAGCAACAAGACTGCAATGGGCGGATCAACACGCGGCAGTGCGATCGCAGGCAGGCCGGTGGCGGCGGTCGCCAGATAAATGGTTAACACCGCTCCACGCGGGGACATGCCTCGCTTCAATAAACGATGAGAAAAATGGCGATGGTCTCCGCGGAACGGACTTTCGCCATCCCATAATCGATGAATCACCACACTCACCACGTCGTAGAGCGGTACGGCTAACACCACCAACGGTATCGCCACCCCGATGGAGGATAATTTCAAGGATGAATCATAATAGGTAGCCAATATGGTGAGCACACTCATGATGTAGCCGATGACCAGGCTCCCTGCGTCTCCCATGAAAATGGAGGCTGGTGAAAAGTTGAACCACAAAAACCCCAGCAGCCCGCCCACCACGACCCAGGCGAGAATCGGTACAAAAACTTGCCCCGCACTCATCGACGCCACTGCAAAGATCGCTGCGGCGATGGCTGCCACCCCGGCGCTAAGCCCGTCCATGTTGTCGAGAAAGTTAAACGCGTTTGTAATCAACACGATCCAAAACACGGTCAGTGCGATCGAAAGGGGTTCTGGTAGAAACTCCGCCGCCCGAATACCCATGGGCCAGGCGGTGATCAGGGCGACGATGAATTGAGCGATCAGTTTCGGAGCGGGGCCCAGAGCACGTCGATCGTCGAACAGTCCAACAATGTGCAGCACCAACATTCCGCCGACCAGCGCCACCACAACAAGCCACTTGGATGCGATACCGTTCAGATGTAAAAGCACAAACTCGGGAATCCAATCGGGCATTGATTCGGTCGGGCAGAATCTGGCCAGACAAGTGCCGATGAGGATGGGTAATCCTATGGAGATCATCAGGGCGATCCCACCCCCCAGTGCGACAGGGCGGCGATGTTGCTTGTGGCCTTGATCGATTTGATGGGGTGAGTCGACAAAACGGGTACGAATTGCCCATGACCGCACCCAAAAGGTGCAGATCAAAGATAGTATGAAGGATCCGCCAACAGCGAGTAGGATTGTTGTGTTCATCGCAACCAAGTGTAATCAAGGATTGGCGTGGTCGCCAACTTTTGGATAATATACATAAACACACAAGAATACGTCTGGAATATATTAGTATGATACACTAGGATCAGTTCGATTATTTTGAAGGAATTGTGGAGTTATTCCAGGTTGGTTTGGGTTGATAAGGAGAGCATGATGAAACGATTGATCTGTGTAGTGATGTGTTTGGGTACTTTTTCCTGCTCCAATCCTCAAAAGTCCTCTGACCGCCAGTCATCAACACACCCTCCCGATCCGATGGAGATTTTGGTTCAAGCGGACGCCGCGATGAAAAGCGTCGAACTGGTCAGCTACAATGCCAATTATGAAGGTACGGGCTGGGTCAAGGCGTTTGTGCCCCATGTCGAAGGTGAAGTCATACAGGGTCCAAAATCGAAATACGATATCGATCAGTTTTATGCAGAAGTCAAGTTGAATGCCTACGACTCGGACGAAGTGACGCAATGCACGGTGGGGTCTAACGGTGACACTTTCTTTTTAATCGATCCGAAAACGTACACCGCTCACGAAGACATTGATCCCGCGGTTCTGGGCTCGCAATCCAGAAATTATCAACGGGTACTTCTGAAAGAGTTTTCGCTGGCTGAGCCTTTCAAAGATGAATTGAAAGCGGATTCGCTAGAAATCGTGGGCACCCAGGTCCGTGATGGTCATCTATGTTATGATGTTTATGTCAAAATAGAAGGGCACAGTGATACCCTTTGGAGCATCTCCCAAAAGGATCATTTACCCCGTTTAGTTAAGCGGATTCATAAGAATCCAAAGGGAGAAGAAGGTACGACAGAGTTAGCGCTGACGAATCTGGTGGTGAATCCCAAATTAACATCAAGTCCGTTCCAGTTACGGGTGCCCCAGGGTTATAAAAAGACCGACGATTTCGCCCCATAAGTCATACCGTGGTTTATCATTACTGAACACTATATAAACCCTTTTGGGTCGGTG
>CBDTZI010000352.1:0-4186 GCA_965364865.1 uncultured bacterium
CATCAATCTGCGAACCAAGGATCGTATAAAAAATATTTCCAAACAATCCACAAAGGGTATACACCGTAAAGAATCTTTTAGCCGACCACATTCTTTCCAGTGATCGACCCAAAAAATGCAATACGAGCATGTTGATAAACAGATGCCACATGTCGGCGTGAAGATATTGAGCGGTAAGCAGCCGCCATATCTGCCCGTGCAAAACATCACTCGTCCGCATCGCACCCCACTGATAAATCATATCGCCGATAGTCGGACTGAATCGCGCGAGAAAATAGATGACCGCGTTGATCACGATCAACGTGGTGACAATGCTGCCGCTGATCAGTTTGCCTTTAGACGGTCCAGACCATGACGGTCCTGCCTGTTGAGGCCTTGCGTATTCTCGATCCTGCCAGCCCATGAGTGGTTACCTTGATAAAATCAACGACGGATTCATTAGAAAGTACGTGCTTAGCACCGCGATGGTTTTTCCGTCGATCAGTTCGCGGTTGATCAGTTTTTGATACACTTCGTTCATTTCGACCGTTTCCACAGTAATCTGCTCACCATCTTCAAGCGTTTGACCCACCAATGTAAGATTTCGTGCGACGTACGCATACATTCTTTCGGTCAGTATGCCCGGAGAGGTGTAAAACTCCATCAGCAGCACCATTTCACCGGCTTCGTACCCTGTCTCTTCGATCAGCTCACGCCGGGCGGTTTCGATCGGTTCTTCAGAAAGCTCACGCGTCCCAGCGGGCAGCTCCCATAGCTCCTGCTCCACCGTATAGCGGTAATTTCGGATCATCACCACACAGCCGTTATCCAGCAGGGGAAGAATCACCACCGCTCCGGGATGGACCACAATATCCCGCCCGACCGGGGTTTTACCCTCACGAGCGTACTCTCTGTGTTCAACAGAAAAAATCGGGGTGGTCAAAAGAGGCTTTTGCTTTGGCATTCGGATTCCAGCGTCGGTCTATGAGGGTCGATGATCAATCAGGTCGGCACATTATAGGTCCGTACTTGTAGGGTCACAATGTGTGTGAATTGATCACTTTGTACGATACGGATCGTCTGGATCGGTTGTCGGGCGTGCTGATCGCATCTATCATGCCTTCGGATGAGGTTTCAGGCCCTAGACTGAGGGCTTACAGACCCTCGACTGAGGGCTTGCAAATCTTCGATTGAGGGTTGTGGAAAATGAACTGGCCGCTGATTTTGTGTTTGGACGGATGTGTATGAAAAAACGGGTAATCGTGCTTGGTTCGACAGGGTCGATAGGGTGTAGCTCTCTCGACGTGCTGGGCGGCCTCAAGGACGATTGGGAGGTCGTTGGACTCGCTGCAGGTACTCGCGGTCAGGAATTGGCTTGTCAAGCTAATCAGTGGCAGCCGCAGGCCGTAGCTCTCTCGGATGCGAGGGCGGTATCCGATCTGACCAATAAGCTTCAATATGAGCCGAATATCTTTACCGGTGATGATGCACTTTGCCAGCTGATCGAATCTGTCGAGTGTGATTGTGTGATCTGCGGGGTGGTCGGGTCCGGCGGGTTGGCATCAACGATTCGAGCCGTCGAGCTTGGGCGGCGGGTTGCCTTGGCCAACAAAGAAGCACTGGTGATGGCTGGTTCGCTGATCATGCCTCTGGCGGAAAAATCCGGAGCGACGATCATACCGGTGGACAGCGAACACTCGGCTATTTTTCAGGCGTTGCAAGCTGGGCGATCGCAAGACGTACATAAAATTTATTTAACCGCTTCGGGTGGTCCGTTTAGAACCTTTACCTCTGAAGCAATGAATGAGATTACCGTTGAGGATGCGTTGAAGCATCCGACCTGGCAGATGGGGCCGAAAGTGACCATCGACTCCGCGACTATGATGAATAAGGCGCTGGAGATTGTTGAAGCCCATTGGCTTTTTAATCTGAGTGCTGAAAAAATCGATGTGGTGATTCATCCCGAATCGATTATACATTCGCTGGTGGAGTTTCAGGACGGGTCGATGATC
Source organism: uncultured bacterium (assembly GCA_965364865.1). Classification (GTDB taxonomy): domain Bacteria; phylum Planctomycetota; class Phycisphaerae; order UBA1845; family UBA1845; genus CBDTZI01. The sequence continues at coordinate 1,992 of CBDTZI010000352.1, forward strand.
GCACAACTTTCGACACCGGATATGCGAACGCCGATACAATATGCGTTAACTTATCCGCACCGAAAACCCTGTCCAGCCAAGCGGTTGAATTTAACGGAGCTGGGACAGTTGCAATTGTTCCCACCCGATGAAGATCGATTTCCCGCACTTCGGCTCGGTCGAGAAGTGGCCACACGCGGCGGTACGAGCGGGGTGGTACTCAACGCCGCAAACGAAGCAGCCGTTCAGTTGTTTCGAGATGGAATCATAGGATTTAGAGAGATTGCCCGCGTGACTGAGCGGGCGTTACAAGAGCACGACTATAAGGAATCACCAATGCTTGAAGATTTGTTGGCGGCGGACCGTTGGGCGCGCGAGGAGGTGGCGAGATGCACAGCATGTTGATTGATCCATTGGCTTCTATATTAGCGCAAAGCGTGATCGGTTCGATCTGGGGAACGCTCTGGCCTTACCTGGCGATGCTCGGTGGATTTTCCGCCATTGTTTTTGTGCATGAGTTAGGCCACTTCGCGGTCGCCAAGTGGGCGGACGTGCGCGTGGAAAAATTCGCCATCGGTTTCGGTCGTGAATTGTTTGGTTTTTCCTGGGGTGAAACGCGATATTCTTTCAATCTTCTTCCGCTGGGTGGTTACGTCAAAATGCTCGGGCAGGAGGACTTCGACGACAAAGCGAATGAGTTGAAGTTTAACGACGATCCGCGCTCCTTCCTCAACAAGCCCGTCGGTCATCGGATGGCCATTGTTTCCGCGGGCGTCATTATGAACATTATCTTCGCCTGCTTTTTGTTCATGGTGGTGTTTATGATCGGGATGGATGCGATGGCTCCGCGCATCGCGAATATCAGACCCGACAGCACCGCTGAAAAAGCGGGGCTTCTTCCCGGTGACATCGTTCGCGAAATCAACGGCGAACGGATTTTGGAATTCAGCGAAATCATTTACGCCATCATGTTATCCCCACCGCACGAGCCTCTTGAATTCGTGGTAGAACGTGACGGTGTAGTTCAATCTCCCATCTGGATGAAAACTGAAAGTAGCATGTCACCCTCGGCCTCGGGTGGAAGAAGACAGGTGGTGGGGATTGGTCCGGGATATACGCCGGAGATCGTTGCGGTGGGTCCGCAGATCGACACTACCCAAACCAATCAACCTCGCCCCGGTGATGTGTTGGACGAAGTAGCTGGCATCAAAGTCACGAAAGACAACATCTCCACAGCCTATGCGATGTTGGCGTTTAACCCGACAGATATTTATGTATTGCGAGCAGATCCGGAACATCCAGAATTGCCCCAACAACGAGTTCGTGTCCAGGTTCCGCCGTTGTTTTCGCTCTATCCTTCTGATCTGACAAACCCGGAATCCTATGGCGTGTTGGGTTTAACCCCGCTGATTCGACTTGACGGGATCACCCCGGGTGGAAGAGCGTACATGGGGGGTTTGGAATCCGGCGATACGATATTGAGCTGGGATGATAAACCCTATCCATCCCGCACCGATATTTTAAGAGCCATCCGTAATAACTCGGAACGTGACATCGCTTATCGAGTTCAGAAATCAGACGGTCGTATCGTGCAGGATTTTGTGCGTCCCAAGACCAATCGTAAAGGCGCAGGGACGATCCATGCGACGGTCAAATCACTCGGGGTAAATTCGGATCAATCAGGGGTGCCGCGTACTCAATTTGTTGAGATTGATCCCAAGGGAGCCGCCGCCGCCGCCGGTATCGAACCGGGGGATGTCGTGTTGAGTATTCATCAAAATCAATTCCCCAATCAGTGGGCCTTTGAACGAGTGGTTCAGAACAACCGCGACAACGCACTGAAAATTCGATTGCTGAAGTCGGATGGCAAGGAAGTTTCAACCGAAATTATTCCGCAAGCCTCCGGACTCATTGGAGCCAGTATTGACATGTTCGCGGAGGATGTGTTGATCACGGGCAAGATCGTTACTCAGATCAATGGTCAACCCTCACCGGCCGCCAAGTCGGGCATTCCCGCGGGTGTTCGATTACTCAGTGTGAACGGCGCTTCTGTTACACATTGGCGGGATTTGATCATCGCTTTTTCGGGTGATGACGGGGAAGATGGTGAAGGCTCAGGCACGGTCACTCAGATCAACGCTGGCGACGGTTTCTCGTTTTCCGCAATCACAACCACTGGCACGATTGCTGTTGACGGCGTTCTGCAAGACCTCGAC
>CBDTZI010000353.1:0-4094 GCA_965364865.1 uncultured bacterium
ACTGCAACCCGTAGCCAACAGGAGAAACGTAATCAGTAATAATCGCAACGGCATAAATAATCTCATGAAATTTCCTTGTGTAATACTGCATCTGGCAAAAATATCCCGTGTCTTTGTTGGTCCAGGTGACTTCTCAGTAATACGGGTGGGGGCGAACTATTTGAGCGTGATCCACACACGGGTACAAGTTTCGTACCTTATCGTCATCGTCATGTTATCATGGTATGTAGTCCTAAGGGTCATCAGGAGTGTTGAATGTTGTCGGATCTTATGTACGAGTACATGCAACAGCCTATCTATTCCCAGGATTGTCCCAAGGTGAGAGTAGATGGCTTCAATCAGTTCAGCGCCAAGAGAGGGCAGGACGATGAGTGCAGGAAACCAAATATGAGACTGACGTAGTCAGGGGTATGCGGATGAGAGGACTCGAACCTCCACGACCTTGCGGCCACTGGCACCTGAAGCCAGCGCGTCTGCCAATTCCGCCACATCCGCCAAATTGACCGAATTCGGACATATCTAATAATCCCGATTGGGCTACGATAATCTCCTCACCGATCTTCACAGGATGGGACAGCATACCGCGGAAGATGGGGGTGTCAATCGCCTCGGAAATTACCCAATTTAGAGAATTCGTTAGTTTGCGTAGTTTAACGGGGGGAGCGATTTTACACTTGCTGACAAGTTAAAGTCCCAGTGGATGTGCAGAATTGGACAGTCCTGTCAGTGTCGGATAATCGTCACAAATACTTCGGTGAGACGGGTTGCCGACACTTGAAACATGGTGTAATATCGTTTCCAATATCTTTCACGGATTGGGGTCATGATTGATAATTTCAAAAGAAGTACGATGCTACTTTCCATGTGGAAGGTCGCTTGATCGATATAGTATTTTGTTTAGAGCCATAAACATACGAGGGAGTAACCATGTCCAGTCAACTGAATATCCAGTCCGATTTTAGAGAGACTTTTGCGATTCACATTGCTCTGAAGTGTGCGCTGAAGTCCAAGAAGTTTGATAAGCTTGCGTCAGTTCGAAAAGCGGCGGACACGCTGTGTAAAGATCTCGGCAGTGAACGTTCGGTGTATGGTCGTCAGCTTAAGATGATCGGCATGTTGCAAAAAGGCGCGTCCATGGCGGAACTGCACCGCAAATTAAAATGTTCACGACGAACCATCTATCGTTACCTGAACGAATTTGAAGATGCAGGTTTGGACATTAAATTAGCCAACGAAAAGTACAGTGTCGACAAAACCGTTACGCAGATGCTTCGCGCGTAAAACAATTTGCGATGATCAAAGAGTGTGCGTATGTGTTGTCATCATAGTTCACTTGTGGATTCATGGGTGATGCTGGTTTCGCTGGTGCGCACTTTGAGATCAAACCAAAACGTGAGTATGACTTTAATAAGCATCTTGTCGGCTTGATTGTTCTCCCCTATTTTGCCAAATTGATGCGATGGTTGGGCAATACAGTGAAATTATTCACAATTACTTGATTTTATCGGGACTTTGAGGTAGGCTTTAGTAGACAAGGAGTGGGGCACCGGGGTGGGTGTGTTGGTGACACAGTCATATCCTGTTGACTTGTTTGAGGGGGTGTGGCTACTCGTTGTTGAATGCGCCATGAAGAATTTTCTTAGTGTTTGTTTGGTCGGTGCGGGCGTTCGATTGTATAGAGGTTTCACTATGAAAAGCATCCAACGCTTGTTGGTTTTACCGCTACTGGCGGGGTGCGTTTACTTGGTGGGCTGCGACGGCAACTCAACCGGCTCTTTTCAGGCGTTGTTATCTCAACTTTCCGGTTCATCCCTCAACGGTCGAGATTCTCTCGACGATACTTCGGTTTCGGATGTCTCCTCTGGGTTGAACAGCCCATCCACGGATTCCATTTATGCAGAGGGTGCGTCGCGTGCGCGGGTGCGAAATGAAAGTGGTAACCCCGCAGACATTACGCTTTACTTCTATGCCGATGATTTGGTCGTACACTCCGCGTTCATACAAATTTTGCCCGACATGATTACCACGGTCGCAAGTTTGAAAAAAGTGGATTCGGTCGAGTTAACCGGTGAGGATGTTTCGGGTCGAATTCTCAATGGTCGAACCTACTATTTTGGAATCGATTTTAACGCGTTTATTCCGGCGGAGTATGTCATACGACCGGATGGACATGTTGAGCTACTGCCTACCCCGCCCGGTCAAACGAACGGGCCTGTTCTACCCACTTTGAAAATGCTGGAACCCTCGGCGGATGTCTGGTCGCCACCGGGCTCGGTTGTGAATGTACGCTGGGTGGACGAGGGTTGGGATGCGAACGCCTTGATTCAGGTTTTTCTTCAACCGGTGGATTTGTCCTCTTCGGCCCCCAGGTTAATCCCGATGGGTGCTCCGATAGAAGTTGCGCTGGACGGTATCAATGATGAGCGTTTGATTGTTTTGGAAAAGCTGATATTGGGTGATTACCACGTCATGGTTCAATCACACCATGCGGGCAGAACCATTAGAGCGATCGCGCCGGGGATCATCCATTTGATTGCTGATCCGACGAATGCTGCTCCGGAACTGGAAATACTTTCACCCAAAAGCAGGGTTGAACTTTATGTTGGCGATACACTGGACGTAACGTGGAACGATCGAGATATTGATCATAACGCCGCGATCACTTTCGAATTGGAATCCGTCGCTCAATCTGGCATGGCCACTGGAAAATTTTCGATTTCCGGTCCCATTGCGGAAGATCCCGATGGTGATTCCGATTCCGCCAGATTCATCCTTCATCAAGTATTGCCTGGATTGTATGACCTGGTGGGCACCATTGATGATGGTAAATCAACGGGTACATCGAGGGTTCCGGGTGCCGTTCAAGTTCTCCCTGAATCCGCAAACGACGTTCCCACACTTGAATTCACTCAACCCATGAACAACATTCATGTTCCGTTTGATGAAACCTTTGTGGTTCGATGGGTGGACTCCGACGAAAACGACAACGCCAGAATCTCGTTTCTGCTTGATCCCGACCTGGGTAACACTCCGCTTAATGGTAATGAGATTGTTTTGGTCAGTTCGATCGACGAGGACGGTGACGGTAAGAATGATCAGCACACCCTTGATTTACCCAAAGGGATTAAAGAAAAGCCTTACAGACTGTTGGGCGTGATTATGGATGGTCAAACCGAAGTGGTGATCACCGCTCCGGGTCGTGTCGTTGTCATTGGTCAGGTGGACGATAATCAGGGTGGTCATGGTGGCGAAGTGACCATTCCCGATCTTCCGATTGTTGATGTGGGCGATCTCGATTCGGTGAACCGCATCACACTGAAGTCAACGGAATATCTGATTCAGGTGACGTACCTGCCACGTGGTACGCCTGGTCGAGTGATCATCAGCAATGTTCTTTCCGGTGGTTCGCTTGAAATAGAATTATTGACCGAACAATGGAATGTTTCTTTAGAAACCGGATTGACGTTGACCATTCCCGACGATCTTGTTTCTTCCGACGTGACCCCTCGATTGTTCGATGTCATTTTTGAATACCTCATTGATGGTGGCCGGCGCACTGTTGTTTCTGACAGCCCGATTACCATTCAGTAATCATTTCATCCACCAACCCCTGTTGTGGTGCATTTTCGGTTTTTTTTGCGTGGATTTTTTGTACATCGCACCGCCTGTTTTACAGTTTTACAAAGGATTTTCTGCAGATCAATGTCGTCTTGTGTGATGTGGGGTCTGGCGATGCAGATCAAATCGTATCCGGTCGGAAGATTAATTTTGTTGAGTCGAAACGTTTCGCGGATTTGGCTTCGAATTCGGTGTCGCACAACGGAATTACCGATTTTTTTACTGACGCTCATACCCAACCTCGACCAGTTCAATCCGTTTTCCATCGCGTACACCACCAACACGTCGTTGCCCGCGCTGAATCGGTAAGCGAAGACACGAGAAAAATCGGATCGCAACCGAAGCCTTTCGCTTTTTCGGAATCGTTGGTTGGGTTTGATCGTCATCTCTGTTTTCCGTTTGGAATTCTTCAATCCAATCATACGAAACACTCAATAAATGTGCAATCGTATATTCACGCGTATTCAATGCCTGAT
>CBDTZI010000354.1:0-4092 GCA_965364865.1 uncultured bacterium
CGATCAGCGTAGGGGTACAGGAAGGCACGCAGGGGTGGGGGTGCAAACTTCGGACTTCGTTTTGTGATCGCTTCGTGAAAATCGGTAAAGGGGGCACCGCATCGTTTTTTGATCACCGCTTCTGCGTGTGAACAGTCAACCGCGTGCTGCATCTCGGAAAAGTCTTCCAAAGTCCAGTCGATCGGAAAGTGTTCAACGCGGGCGTTTTTATCGATCAAAATCACGATGGGTGTACGCAGACGCTGGCTCCACTGCTTGCCCTCCAGTTCGATTGTGACAAGGGTGTGTGTGCCCGCGAGAACATTTACGGATTGATTGGCGTTTACGATGGCCTGGTCCTGATCTATTTCGGATAGTACGACGAACCCCGGCTGATCCTCGGTTCGGCCGACTGCAAAAAAACCACCGCCGATGTTTTGCGTGATTTCAATGATATTGGCGTTCGCGGTCGTGCCGGAACGTTGATAGGCGGAATAAATAAAACAGACAGCCGTTGCCATGATGAGGGTGATGGGAATCGGTCGCCGTAAACGGTGTTGCAGGGTGGGCGAAGTGATTGAGCGTGTGTCATCAACTTGTTCAGGTTGTTCCTTAAATGTGTCTATGGTGAGGGTCGGGTCTGTGTGTTGAGTTGTTGTCATCGTTCATTCACTGTAGAGAAGTCAAAAAAACCAGTCTCTTGAGATAACATCGTTCGCCATTGAAAAATTTCATGGCGGTCGTTTCGAGGTATAACGCTTCGGTGTCTTGGGTTGGAAGGCTCGTTCTGTTCATCATTGGAGCGTTATGTTCAACTATCATGTGCGTAAGAGGGCGGTCTAATGATCGTGGGTGATGGATTGGAAAGTTTAAGGATTGTTGGTTGCGGAGGCGAACTGTAAAAAAGGCGTGCGGCACCCCGAAAATCAATTGGCGCGGTCAAAGGGTGCCGCAGCGAGTGGAAGCAAATTATTCAATTTTTACAGGATTCACCAGCGATGTTGCCTATTCTGACCCTTGCACATTCTATTACTCTGCGACTGGACGAATCAAGCTTATAACATCCAATACACCAAATAACTCATTCCAGGCGTTAACAATCGACTATTAGGTTAATTGGGGAATCCCGAAGTAGAAGGAGGAAACCTCCCAGTCCTCCTGATCTTCAGTGATTGTATGTGATTTGTTGTTTTATGCAAGTGAAATTTTCAATATAATTCACCTAAGTCTATTGTTTTCAATACTTTGCGAACGTTTTTGGTAATTATTCGCAGCTTAAAAAACATTATCGGTCTTTGTGTCCGGGTTGTGACTTTGAGCAGCTGATCCCATGGTAAAGAATGTCTGGCCGGGGAGGTTGAAAGTCGAACAAATGATGATCCAAATCCGAGGCGATGAGGCTGTCATTCTGTTCTAAGGGCGGGGAGCAGGGGTGTTCGAAGCAGGGGGATCACAGCCAAACTACCAGCCAACATGCCGGTGATCAGAACAGACAGTAAGGTTAGCAACAGCGATGGCCAGGGGACATTGTTAATGTTGTTGATCAGGTGAGGTGCGATTGCGATCAGAGCGGATGCGGTTCCGGCGAAGAGCCCGGACACTAACATGGCTAGGTTTTCAATCATTACCATCCAGAGGATTGAGGCTGAGCTATATCCCAGTGCGCGCATCAGCGCTAGTTCGCTCTTTCTTTCCCAGACGTTTCTCAACAGCACCGCGGACAGCCCGATGGTTCCGAGCAGCAAGCCCAGTCCGCCGAGCGATTGGAAAGTCGACAGGTACGTGTTTTGAACATTCAGGTAATCCGTGAGTCGGTCGAGGCTTGGGGCGACGTCGAAGCTGAACTGTTCCAGTTCGCGTTCCATGATTTGTGCAACCGTTTGAACTTGATCGGCAGGGGGATCGATCAGGAAAAAAGCGTATCCGTCGATGGAGGGGAAGAGTTGTTGAAAATTTTTCTCGGATACAATGAGTTCGTCCTGCAACGAACTTCCTTTGAGCAAGGCCACAAATCGAAGTGTGATCTGCTGGCCCCGTTCGTTGTCGATGGTGAGGTCTTGACCCAGCCCGGAATGAAACTGCCATAGCACGGCACTTTCATCGCCGATCACGGGAATCGCACCGTCATCAAATTCATAATGCAACAGTTTCCACGGATTTTCCCCGTCATTCGGTAATGTGCGTTGCGTTTGAGAAAACACAAATCCGTTTCGTTCGATCATCGCGTCGGTGGCCCCGAGAATACGCGGCTGCGTAGGTTGATAGAGATTCAAACAGCTCGCGTCGTCTCCACCACGAAGTCGAAAAGGTATGATCGGAGTCTGTCGCAGCGTATTTTCAACGGCGGGTGTCATGCCCAGCGATTCTCGGCCTGCGACGCTGTTGAGATCATAAACTATGTTCGCGGCTGATTCTGCGTACAGGGCGAAGCCGCCCGTGCCGGAATGTTTGACCCCGATTTGTTGTTCATCGGGATTGATTCTAAAGGCTTCCAAGGCCACGATCATAAAAGTGGCGGATGCGATTAAGGATGCGGTGAGTAAACTTCTGCCTGCGTTGCGCACTGCGTTTCTTCGGCCCAGCTGAGTCCACGCACGCAGACCGGGATGGTGTATCGTGTAGGATGGATCTTTATGCAGGCGGTGTCGAATCAGAGCCAATGATCCTGTCAGGGCGGCTGCTCCGCTGAAGAAAAACGCCAGGGATTCGGGGATCCACTGCGTTGCGGTGGATAACACGATCAGCAGAATCGATATGATAAAAGACAGGGTGCAGATCAGGATATTTCGATGGTGTGATGTTTTTCTGTCTGAGGTATGGGCGGAGATCTGACCGGCTAACAAAGATCGTGTGGATGATTTCGTGAGTCCGCGAAACGCCCAGGCGATCGCGAGTAAGGCGATGATAAAGCTACTCGCTGTACCGATCAGTAGGCTCGTAGAGGTGATGTGCAGTTGCAAAAATGGTGCGTTGACCGCGTCTGACCACCACGTTCGCAGTCCAGTCAGCATCAGTGACGCGTATTGTATTGATCCGAGTAATCCCAACAGACATCCAACGCCCGCAACCCATGCCCCCTCACCGATCAGCATCCAAGCGACGTGCGCGGGGGTAAATCCGGTGGCCAGCAACAAACCGATTTCTGATGCACGACGTTCCACGCCGAGTCTGAACAGTAAAATCACCAGCATGGCGGCGGATAGAATCAGGAAAAAACTAAAACCGATAAACAATCCGCCGAAGTCGGTTGTGCCTTTACTGGCGGACAGTGCGTTGGCTCGGATCGGGTCAAACTGCAATCCCACTTTTTCAACGGGTAAATGGTTAAAAAATTCATCTTCAAACCGAGCCGCCACGATTTCGAAGTCTTCGGGACTCGGATAGAGACGTATTGATGTCAGTTTTCCCAGTCGTTCGGTGTCATCCACCCACATTCGCTGGCCGTCTTCAAGAAGGATAAACGCTTTGGGTGTGGTTTTATGTTGATCCCAGTAGGCTTCGTCCTGGTCGTGGATTTTCGTGAAATCAACGGGGAAGGGTGCGTCCCAGTCAGCCAGATTTTCGGTGTCGGTCACACCGGGATAGGTGGGGATGAAACCGGGATCCGCGGCGACGGGGTTCATCTGTGCAATGCCACGCAACACAAAATTAGACTGCGTTTCTTTGAGTCGGCCGTGGGATTCGCTGACGTAATAATCGAGGGCGATGCGGTCGCCGGGTTTGGCATTGAGGGCGTCGGCAGCCCATTGATTGAGGATCATTTCGCCGGGGCGGATTGAGGCGAGCGTGTCGTTGTTGGCAAATTTCAATGAAGAAAGAATCGAACCGGTTGCGGGGATGGCTGCAATGGTGGAGTAGGGAATCGCGTCTCCGGTGGAAGAAACCAATCGAATCGCGTTGGCGAGATGTGTCAGGATGGGTTCAGCTTTGATGTCGAGTTTGCCAGCGGTTTTCATCGCGGCGGTTTCGATGGCGGGTTCAATCAGCATCTGCTCGCTTTCGAGGGAGATGTACCCTCGTTGTGTGTCGATACGAAGCGTGATGCCCAGGTCGGCCAGGGTGACGTATTCCTGCAGGATGGATTGGAGAGACGCCACTTCTTTGGGGTTCTTG
>CBDTZI010000355.1:0-4083 GCA_965364865.1 uncultured bacterium
GAGTGCATTCACTAACTGTATTTATTATAGGAATGCGCCTAGGGGAATGTCAAGATTATTTCAGTTTAAGATGTGTTGTGCAATGTGTTTGAAAAAACGAATCAATCGTAAGCCCTTTGCAATCAACAACTTAGAACCATTATGGTCATTGAAAAATTTATTAATCCGTTCGATACTATGCAAAACATACCTATTTAGGTTAAGGATTTCCCCCTGTTTTATCTTAATTAGGTGACATATTAACGTCTCAATGACTACCGTGTAAGAGTTGCTGTAATTACGTGCAGTAAGAATCGAAAAGTCCGTGAATAATGGCAGGCTGTTCAAAATGAGCATTTAAAGCATGGGAAATTCACATACTCTTCCTAGCTAAAATACGCATGAACGCTGATTGGCTCCATTGAAGCGATTTGCGGGTTTTTGTTGGTATTGTTCTTTGTGTCAATTCATTCGCGATCTGATTGAGTTTCATGCCGTTTAATCGGCTTATCACCGTTTCAGGATTGACGCCACCGCCTGATGACTCCAATGGCGATTCCTACTTGGATAATTATTAGTTCGCGTGAATTTGGACGTCGTTTTCCATACAAAAATCCCGTATTTTAAGATAATTAGAGTACTATTCGTAGTAATTGTGTTACAATACCAAATAATCTTTACATCACATCGAATACGACTATGTTGAGGGTTTTATTGTAGGGAGGAATACTATGGAACTCATCGGAACAATTGATTGGAATCATCTGTTAGACGGCCCCATTATACCACTTACTTTCTGCTCGGTAGTATGTCTGACACTTATCATAGCGGGGCAATGGCGACGTGTACGAATAGCGGAAACCGAGGCTGCACTGAAAGTCAAAATGATTGATAAGGGTTATTCAGCGGCAGAAATGGAAAGAGTGTGCAAACTACATGTAGATACGGCACCTCGTAACCGTTTCTGGCGGCATGATAATGCTCAACATGCTTCTCGATGACCTTTTCTATTCAAAATACCTGAAATGGTTTGATGACTCCATCGGCAATTCCTTTTTTTGGTTTTGATTTTTCACTCTGTTAGAGAATCGGCAATACCCATCAGAGTTTCACCATTCCTGCGCATTGTCCTGATGTCAGAGATTACCGCTTGTTCTTTTTCATTCTCGCAAAGTGTGATTTCATCGTCTTCAAGATCGAATCCGTAGGGAACGGTTCCAACCCGTTCGTTATTGGCTTTTTTGTGGGCCATCGCCGTTTTGGTGCTTTCGGAGGTCAAATCCCGCTCAAACTCTGCCAACACCGCCAACAGCCGAAACATCATCTTGCCCGCAGCCGAAGTTGTATCGAGTTTCTCGGACAGGCTCACAAGATCGGCTCCAGCTTTGTCAAGCCGTTCAGCGATACCGATAGCGTCTTTTGTGGATCGTGCCAGTCGAGAAAACGAATAGACTACTAGCGCTGATTTGCGAGATTGCAGACTGCTTTGAGCGCCTTTTGTAATTGTGGCCTGTTGTCCGCTCGCTTAGCGGACATTCCCCGATCCGAAAATACGCTATCCAGTCGAAACCCGTTCACCTTGCACAAGATCCAGCGCTTCGATCAACTGTCGATCGTAATAGAGTTCATGTGAAGTGTCTGTTTTTTTCCGAGTGTGATGGGCGGCTCGTGTAACCGCGGACGGAGTGACGGTGGTGGGTTTATCCGGACCGAACAACTTCAGATCCAACGAATAGCGAGACTGTCGAATTTTCTCTACCTCGTCCTCGCGTAAATTTATTTCAACATCGGGGATGATCCCCCACGAATCGGAAGCGGTGTTTTGCACCGTGCGGTGGATAATTCTTCCGTCGGGCATTCGATAGTAGGCTACGGTCAGCTTCACCGCAGATTTATGATCGGTCAGGTAGATTAAATGTTGCACGCTTCCTTTTCCATAGCTGCGATGCCCTACCAATACCGCTCGATCGTGGGCCTGCAATGAACCAGCTACGATTTCTGCAGCTGACGCCGAACTGGAATTAATCAAAACTGCCAACGTCACATTTTCCAGTGTGTTTTGGGCGGTTGCGTGATATTCATCGACCGCCAGGCGGCGCGTAACAGTGGACAGGATAACGCCTTCGGAAATAAACCGATCGACCATGGCAATCGCCTGGTGCATCAGCCCGCCGGGGTTAAACCGTAAATCAATAATCAGTCCGCGTAGGCCATCCGCGTTCAGGCGATTTAACACTTCCTCAAAATCGCGTAGTGTGTTGTGTAGAAAATTACTGACGCGCACGTAAGCAATTTTTCGTGAGGAATCGATCCAGTAATCCCAATAGCCCTGGGCGTCGCGACGAAATCCTCGAATGGTCCGAATGCTGACCGGTTCACGCGTAATGGTGATGGCTACCGGATCGAGCTCATTTTTATGAAGCACTCGTAATCGAACGGAAGTACCCGGCGCACCGACAATCATGGATTCGATATCGAAGATCGAACGCCCCTTCATGGATTGCCCGTCGATCGAAATAATGATATCGCCGGGTCTGATGTCCGCCCGGGCAGCCGGTGCGGCTTCGATGGGTGCGATGATGGTGGGTCGACCGTTTTGAAAACCAATTTCGACCCCGACGCCGATGTAATCTCCGTTGTTACGCCGTTCAAAGGCGGGGAGTTCGTTGGGTGCGATGTATCCGCTGTAAGGGTCGAGTTGCAACATCATTCCACGAATCGCCCCGTCGACCAATCGGTCATCTCCAATCGGTTCGACATAGCGTTGCTTGGCCAGGGCATCGACCTCGACCAGTGCGCTATAGGTGTTGACGACAGAATCTTGCTTGGCGATCATAATGGGCAGGCGCATAAACATCAGACCAATGACACCCAGAATCGCCACCCAGGTCAACGTATGTTTATGCATAACAAGCCTCGATATATTTTAGAGATACAAATTGAATTGAAATCATTGTTGCTGACCCTTATCCGTCACACCAAAAATCGATCCGCTAACCCTGCTGAGCTGACGAAATCCCGCACGCGACACATGGCTACTTGCCTTTGGCGACCAGGTATCGTCTTGCTTCTTCGACCCCTTGCGAGTTGGGCCTGAAATTATGACCCACGATCGCGCCATAACACATGGCAGCCAGTCGCGTGTGAGGGTTTTCCGTTTGCAACATATTCGCGACTAACGACACGCCGCTTTGATCCCCGATTCGGCCTAAGGCACCGGCGGCTCGTAATGAGACTTCAGGGTTGGAATTTTTTAGTAATTTTTTCAGTGGGGGAATGGCTGAGGAGGCCCCCAGGTAACCCAATCCGTCCGCCGCATCTGCAAGGATTTTATCTTTCACGTCATTGAGCAGGGTCATCAGCGCGGTGATGGCTTCTTCGCGTGGGATTTGCATGCAGGCGTGGACAGACGCACGTCTGATTTCGTAATTGGAGGACGAGGTGCACATCAGCACTTCGTTAATTTTATCTCTCGATCTTGTCCCGCTGGAAGCCACCGATTTCAACATACGCAACAACTTATGATGGCGATCCCCTTTACTGATTTGTATTTCTTGTTTCATCTTTGTTGTTGACTTCCTGTTTGTGTGGGTCGACGCGACGCCTTGGGTTAACGAATCAGCCTGATCAATCGTCATCAATCGTTTGTCCTCGACCGTCTCGAATTTCATCCCGGTCAAATACCATCCGTCGTTGATCATACGCGAATAGACCACAACCCCGGCGAGCGTTCTCGGTGGAGAATTACTCACCTGAACTCTCGCACTCAACTGCGAATTACGCATAAAATGTTCACGCGTAACGAAGCCTAAACCTGTGCGAGAGATGTCGCGGGTCCACCCTGAAGTGTCTTTTACGATTTCGCCATCGGGAGAGAGATATCGAACTTTGCATTCAAGCCTGGCTCGTCTTCTGGGTTCGACCCTTTTATTGGTCCAACTTGTTATACCCGACTGCGCGGCCAATTCGACCTCCTCCAGTATTTGACGAATCTCCTGCATCTCCGCTTGGCTGACTGAACCGGAATTACCTATTGCCATACATCTTAATTCGTACACTCTGACGGACATCTGAAAATCAAATTATCGGATAAAGCATTAAATC